>JARRCQ010000019.1 GCA_029982105.1 Candidatus Atribacteria bacterium
TGACAAAATGGGAGATAACAATTATATTAGGGTTTGTGGTTAATCATAAATAGTGTCCAGAAAGCAATTGTGGGACATGATGAGGTTATAAGGGGGCTTACCTCCTTATTGTTCTTTTTCTTACGCCGTAGGCTGTGGTACTCCCCCACTGAGGGATTTTTTCCTCAGTGTTTTCTGTTTTTCTTTTAATTTTTTGAAGGGGGTTATGAGGGGGAAATTTTCCCCTCATAGTCATTACAATGGGTTTTGCGGTTAACTATAATAAAATGAAGGGATGATACATTATCCTCAAGAAGAAAGAAACTTTATGCGACACGTTTGTCTTCTGAATAATAAGAAGATAACCACGAGAGAGGGAGTAGAACTTCTTCATCTAAAGTGTAGGAGGAAACGTCTGAAAAAGGGAGTAAGAGAACAAAATGAGATGTTCATCATCCATAAGAATAGAGGTAGAGAATCAGTTCATGCTCGTCTCCGAGGTGAAAGAGAGAGTAGTTAACTTGAAAAGGTCGGGAAATTATTCCTTAGCTAATTTCTCTAATCCTCTAGGGCTATTAGAAGAACGTGAATCTATCATTTGAGTAAATCCTCAATCTATAGAATGCTGGTATCTGAGGGTATGGAGAGTACCAAGAAACATTCCAGAATAACATCTCATAAAACGAGAAAGAGGAAACCCCAGTTAGGTATGCTCACAATTATGAATGCCATTCCTTCTCCTACTATAACCTCCTTTACTTAATAGTTATCACTACAGAGGTTTAGAAAATTCCTCTATCGATATAAAAAATAATATAGCTGAACACGGTAATTGATTATGGAGAGGTATTTTTCAAACCATAATAAGGGATATAGAAGCTATCGAAAAAGATGATCTCTTCAGATTATCTTCTAAGGAGAACGGGGAAAGAAAATCATTTAAAATTCCTGAGCCAGAGGATTGAATTTCCCTTAGTCTAAGAAAACAAGCTAAAAACTTTATTCTGCCGGGACAATGCCTCCCATAGATTCTCCTTGTCCACTAAACTGCTGATAAACATGTTTTGCTTCTTCCAGAGAAATTTCTTTTAACATTTCTTCATAACGGAAGATAAAATCCCAACCCAAGCCTACTCTCTCAAAAAAACTGAGGAGGGAAGAGAGAGAAAAAACTGTTTCTAAACAATGGAGAAAATTGCCTCGGGTATAATTTTTAGCTTCCTCAAATTCTTCTTCGCCGACATTAGATAAACTGCGAAGTTCCTCTCGCAAAATCCTCACCACTGCATCAAAATAAACATAAGGAAAATTAGCATAAGCACAGATAAAAGACGGACCCCGCAGAGGAACATAAAGAGAACCTACTTGATAGCTCAAACCTCGGTCTTCCCTGATTTTTAGGAAGAGCCGAGAATACATACCTCCTCCCAAAATATTGTTTAAGATATCAAAAACTGCCCTTTCTTTCTCCTCCAGCAAAGATGGAGCTCTAAAACCCACTACCATCCAGCTATCTCTTACTTCTCTCCGGTCTACAACTTTTAAAGAGAGAGGAGAAAATTTTTCCGGATGAGGGGTAAGAGATTCTTTAGGTATAATCTCTCCCATTTCCTCATAAAAAATATTCTCTACTTCATCAGGGTCAAAGTTTCCCACCACTGCAATTACCATATTATTAGGCACGTAAATTTTCCTATACCAAGACCAAATCTCTTCCTCTCCTAAATCACGCAAGGTTTTTTCTTCTCCTAAAGTAGGAAAGGCATAAGGATGACGACCATAAAAAGCTTTTTTAAACCTCAGCATAGCAGCCTGGAAAGGGTCATCATCCAGAGAATGAAGGATGTTCAAAAGAAAGGTTTTTTCCCACTCCACCTCCTCTTTTTGAAAAGCTGGGTTTTTAATGGCCTCAAAAAATAACTGGAGCATCGGCCTCATATTGATAGCCGGACCTTGCATAACTACTCGCCCAGTAAAATAATTAGAAGAGCTATCTATGGTGGCTCCCAGATTCTCTACTGCTCGATTAAAATCTATAGCACCCTGGCGTTGTGTCCCTTTCAAAAGCACTTCTTGCATTAGAGCAGAAATCCCCCGTTCTTTTTCTTCCTCAAAAAGATTGCCCAAATTCATACACAAATTAATTGCTAAAAGCGCACTATTAGGCCGAGGAAAAAGTATTAATGTGAAGCCGTTTTTAAAAGTTATCTTTTTTATCAAATTAGCTATGTCTTCCATATCAAGCCCCCGGTTCTATAAAAATAAACGTAGCTCGCTCAAAGTCAAGATATTTCCTAGCCATTTCTACTATATCCTCACTCTTAAAACTTCCCAAATTAAAGAAATGGCGAACCACTCGGTCGATATTATCAGTAACATCAAAACGACCCAGGAGCTCTGCTGTCCCTGAAGTAGTCTCCAAGACACTGAATAAGCTACTACGCAAAAGATTTTTGCCTCGCATTAATTCCTCTTCTTCCGGAGGATTAAAGATTAAATTTCTTACCTCTTTTTGAATTTCTTCTTCTATCTTCTCTTTTTCCCCCTGAGAAAAAGTGTAAAAAATGGCAAATATACCAGCTTTTTGATAATAGGAATAAGCAGTATGAATAGTATCTACCAACTTTTTTTCCTCTCGTAAAGCTATGTTTAGTCGAGAACCAATACCGTCACCTAAAATTAAAGAAAGAAGACGCAAGAGATAAAAATCATCTTCTCTAATTCCCTCAGTTAGAAATCCTATTGCCCCATAGTAGCGACGCACATCCATAGAACAAGTTACCATCTGTTGATTAGGAGAAAGAAGGGTGGGAAAGGGCGAGAAGACAAAGTTTTCCACGTCATGGAATTCTCCCACTAACCTTTCAGCTTCTGTAAAAACCTCTTCTTCGGCCACATCACCCACTACTACCAGAGTAAGGTTGGCAGGGTGATAAAAGTATTTCTGGTGCTCCAGCAAATCTTCCCGGGTAAAAGTTTTCACTGTATCCTCTACTCCTAAAATAGGCTTACCATAAGGAGTACCAGAAAACACTCTTTCATAAAGAAGGTGAGTCAAACGTTCCTCTGGGTCATCTTCATCTAAATGAATTTCCTGAATAACCACCATCTTTTCTTTTTCTATCTCTTGAGGATCAAAAAGGGGATGAAAAAGTAAATCAATTTCCAATTCTAAAGCTTCCCTCCAGTATTCCCGGGGCACTACCAAATAAAAATCAGTAGTATCCAGAGAAGTACCAGCATTCATAACTCCTCCTAAGGCTTGTACCCGGCGAGAAAGTAAAGAAGCAGGATAATTGGTCGCACCTTTAAAAACCATATGTTCAAAAAAATGAGATAAACCATTTTTTTCTGGTTTTTCATCTTTCACTCCTACTGGAGCCCAGAAATTAATAGCCACAAGAGGCGACACCATTTTTTTAGCTATCACCCGGAGTCCAGAGGGAAGAACTTTTTTGGTATAAGTAAAGACATATTCTTTCAACCCTAAATCAACCTACCTCTCCCCCAATAATTTTAATGCACCCCTCTTGACTTTTTGCTTCCATTAATATATAAGGAAAAATAAAATTCTGATCTCAGAAATGCAAACTTCTCACTACCGTAAGTATACCATCTCTATTTCTGAAAGCAATGACTTTTATTAGGAGGTGACACTTTGCAAACAGCAGAAAGAGTCAAAAAAATTGAGCCTTCCGCTACTCTCTCTATTTCCGCCCGCGCTACGGCTCTAAAAAAAGAAGGAAAGGACGTAATTTCCTTCAGTGCTGGTGAACCAGATTTTGATACTCCTTTGGTAATTAAAGAAGAGGCTAAAAGAGCTATCGATGAAGGCTTTACTAAATATACTCCTACCTCTGGAACAGCAGAACTGAAAGAGGCTATCAGCAAAAAATTGGAAAGAGAGAATGGGCTTTTTTACCTCCCTCAAGAAATAATAGTCTCTTGTGGTGCTAAGCATTCTCTCTTTAATGCCATTTTATCCCTTTGTAACCCTGGAGACGAAGTACTGTTGCCTAAACCGTATTGGGTTACTTATTTAGAGCAGATAAAATTGGCTGAAGGAAAACCAATTTTCCTCGAGCCCTCTCCTTCTACCCTTACTGTAAAGATAGAAGAAATTAAAAAAGCTCTCACTCCTCGCACTCGTTTACTTATCTTAAATAATCCCTCCAACCCTACAGGAGTAGTCTGGGAAGAGGAAGAATTAAAAGAATTAGCAGATTTGGTTAAAGAAAGAGATTTAATAATAATTTCTGACGAGATATACGAGCACCTCGTTTACGATGGAGCACAGGTAAAAAGCATAGCTACTTTTCCGGGTATGAAAGAGAGAACTATAGTAATAAATGGGGTATCCAAAACTTTCTCTATGACCGGATGGCGAATCGGATATGCCGCCGGACCTCGGGAAGTAATTGAAGCAATGGGAAGACTCCAAGACCATTCCACTTCTAACCCCACTTCTATAAGCCAGAGAGCAGCAGAAAAAGCGTTGACGAGCGACCCTGTTCTGGTTAAGGAGATGGTAGAAAAGTTTAACGAGCGAAGAAAACTTATGATGCAATATCTTAGCGAAATTCCCTCAGTTACTTTTCCCACTCCCCGAGGAGCTTTTTATATTTTTGCCAATTTTTCCTCCTACTTAGGTAAAAATTATAAAGGAAAACCCATTAATGATTCTTTACAGTTAACCGAGTTGCTCTTAGAAGAAGCTCAAATAGCCTGTGTCCCGGGAATAGCTTTTGGGATGGAAGGATACCTTCGCTTTTCTTATGCTACTTCAGAAAAGAACATTGAAAAAGGAATGGAACGATTAAAAAATTTTGTTAGTCAAACTATTTGAGGAGGTGCATATATGCCCAAAATCTACATTTTAGATGTTACCAATCGTGATGGGGTGCAAACTGCTCGTTTAGGGTTAGCTAAAATCGAAAAAACCATGATAAACTTTTTCCTCAATGAAATGGGGGTTTATCAGAGTGAATTTGGTTTCCCGACTACCCGTCACGAAACTCACTACCTTAACGCTAATTTAGAATTAGCGGAAATGGGAGCCTTGAGTCCCATCAGACTTAGTGGATGGTTGAGAGCAGTAAAAAAGGATGTTGAATTAGCTTATCAAATGGTGCCGGGGCTGAAATATCTCAACCTTTCTATTTCTACCTCTAACCAGATGATTCATAGTAAATTTCAGGAAAAGATGAACCGAGAAACGGTAATAAATTCTATGGTAGAAGCAGTAGAAACCGCCAAGGCTTGTGGAGCACAAGGAATAGGAATAAATGCTGAAGACGCCTCTCGCTCTGATATAGATTACTTAATCGAATTTGCTTTAGCGGGTAAAGAAGCAGGAGCAGAACGTTTCCGATATTGTGATACTTTAGGATATGATAGTCCTTTCACCATTTATGAGCGTATTGCTGAAATTGGAGAGGCAATTCAGATGCCTATTGAGCTTCACTGCCACAATGACTTAGGCATGGTAGTAGCTAATTCTGTCGCCGGAGCCAAAGCAGCAGTAGATGTAGGATGCGATGTTCTCATTAACACTACCATTAATGGGATAGGAGAGAGAGCCGGAAACGCCGATTTGGTCTCGGTAATTTTAGCTGTAAAATATGCCAGTGGTATGGATGGAGAAAAATATCAGTTAGATGAGCGCATAAACCTAAAAGCAGCCTGGAAAACTTGCAAGTATGCCTCTTATGCTTTTCGAGTTCCTATTCCCATCACTCAACCCGGAGTAGGAGCTAATGCTTTTGCTCACGCTTCAGGAATCCATGCCGATGGAGTGTTAAAAGATAGTAAAAACTACGAACTTTATGATTTTGAAGAGTTGGGAAGAGGAGAGCCAGAAATCATAGAGACAGGAAGACAAATTGTAATTGGTGAATACAGTGGAATAAAAGGATTCCGTAATGTTTACGATCAACTAGAGATAGAATTTAAAGACGAAGAAGAAGCACGGGAAGTGTTAGAATTAGCCCGTTTTGCCAACGTAGAAAAGCAAAAACCCTTAACCTCAGATGAGTTGCGGTTTATTGCTAAATATCCCCAACAAGCTAAGAAAATCCTCACCTTGATTCCTTAAAAAAAGAAGGGTGGTTTTCCCACCCTTCTCCGATTTTATAGTAATTTTTTTATAGAAATTATTGAGCTATCACTAGCTTGAGAAAGAAGACCATAGTCTGTTCCGGCAGTAACAAATTGCACTCCCCTTTTGAACCACCCTATCACCTCTTCTGCTTTAGAAGAAGCAGCAATTCCTACCGGTATATGGGCAACGTTGGCCTTTTCAATAATGATATCAATATATTCTCTCACTCGAGGGTGATTAGTTTCTCCTAATAAACCTAAAGAACCAGATAAATCCCAGGGACCAATCAAAATCGCAGTTAATCCCTGGACTTGGAGAATTTCTTCCAAATTTTCTACGGTCTCAAAATGTTCAATCTGGAGAATAATTAAAATTTCTTCATTAGCTCTTCTAACATACTCAGGTATCTGACGTTCGTAACCAGCTGCTCGCCGAGGGCCAAACCCTCTAATCCCCTCTGGAGGATAAAGACAAAAAGAGATGGCTCTTTCTGCCTCTTCTCTATTGCGCACCATAGGAATTACAACTCCCGGTGCTCCTATATCTAAAACTCGTTTTAGGTAAACTAAGTCATTCCAGGGCACTCGAACCAGGGGTATAGTTTCTTCTCCCTTGGTAGCCAAAAGATGAAGTTGCACTGTCTCCATCTCCAGAGGAGCATGTTCAGCATCAATAACCAAAAAATCATACCCTGCTCCACATAAAACCTCGGTAATTGTAGGGTCGGCGAAAGTTACCCAGCTACCCACACAAGGCTTTTTTGCTTCCAACTTATCTTTTAATAGTTTCCCATTCATAATAAACCTCCTCATCTTCGTAGTTTTCCTACCACATTTACTGCCGAAAGAGGAGCTTCTCCCCGGAGTACTAAAATAACATTTTCTGCCGACACTATATCCATCCGGCGTATGGCTTCTTCAGTATCAGAGGCCATATGAGGAGTAGCAATAACATTTTCTAAACCTAAAAGAGGGCTACTACCTGGTGGCTCCTGAGAAAAAACATCCAAAGCCACTCCAGCAATCATTTCCTCCTTGAGGGCTTGATACAGAGCTCCTTCATTCACAATTCCCCCTCGAGCAGTATTTATAAGATAAGCGCTTTCCTTCATCAAAGAAAGCTCTTTCTCTCCTATAAAACCCTTGGTTTCCTACAATTTTTTCCCATTTTCCTTCTTTCATACTCCAACAACCTCGGGGGATATGACGCGCAAGAGAAAGAATAAAAGCAAAAGCGAGGTCAGCTACTGAATCATCATTAGTCCCTGGAGCATTAGCTACCACTATCCCCCGGCGAGTTGCTCCTTCTACAGCGATGTTATCCACCCCTACTCCATGCTTAGAGATCACCCGAAGACGTTTAGCCTCTTCAAGAAGAGAAGGAGTAATAGGGTCCAAGCCTACGATAATGCCGTCCACCTGAGAAATAAATTCTCTTAACTCTTCTTCTTTTAAAGGATGAGGATAGGGAGGAAGAATCACCTCTAACCCTGCCTTTTGCAAACGAGAAAAAGCATCAGAATATTTACCAAAAGAAGCAGTCGGAGTAACTAATACTTTATATCTCTCCATATTCATCCTTTCTTTTATTTTCACCAAGAAAAAAATCAGTTACCCACCTAACCAAACCATAACAATCTTCTTAGTAGCTAAATTCTTTCCCAGCTTCAAACAAAGCTACAATATTCTCGGGAGGAACATCGGGTTGGAGGTTATGCACTGCTCCCAATACATAACCTCCACCTTTTCCCATCTCTTCAATTCTTCTTCTAACTTCTTCTTTCACTTCTTCTGGAGTTCCTCGAGGCAGAACCCTCTGAGTATCTACTCCTCCCCAAAAAGAAAGCCGCTCACCAAACTCTCGTTTTAAGCGAGCTGGGTCCATATCTTTAGCGCTCACCTGAATGGGGTTCAAGATATCCACCCCGATTTCTATAAAATCAGGAATAAGAGGGTAAACACTACCACAGGTATGGTACTGAATTTTCGCTTTAGTTTCTTCTCTAATAGCTTGAAACAGTTTATGCTGACGAGGTTTTAAGTATTTCCGGTAAATTTGAGGAGAAATCATCAAACCCTGCTGCACTCCCACATCATCTCCATACACCACCACATCCACTTTATCTCCCACCCCCCGGAGAAGAGAATGAGCTAAATCAATCTGATATTGCAAAGCTCTATCCATTAAATCACATAGAGGCTCGGGGTTAAGGATTATATCAGTAAACCAACCTTCAAATCCTCTCATCAATTGGCTCTGGGTAATAAACCCTCCTCGGATGTTTACCACTACTCCATAACTTCGGTTATGGTAGTTAAGGATTTCTTCTTTTACCCCCCTGACTCGAGAAAGGTCTTTTCCGTCAGGAAAAGGAAACTTATCTAACGCCTGAGGAGTTATTTCTTCCCAGAAAGGACCATAAACTACATCATAATAAAATCCACCTTCCGGCATACGGCGGTGAAGTCCCCATTCATCTTCGTAAGAACCATCCGGATAAACTTTATCTTTCCATTCTGCTCGAGGACGAGGGAAAATTCCTCGAGTATCAATGCCTAAATTTTCTAAAAGTTCTTCGTCTTGAGACAAATCAGCTAATTGAAAAGGCTTGTCTAAAATACGAGTAGGACTATCTATGCCTAAAAACTTCTTTAGACGCTCATAAGCTTGAACATTAATACCAGTATTAGAGGAGCTCCCGAGATCAAAAGGAACCCGATCTGGCTCCTGGTGAGATAAAGCCCTAATTAATCTCTCTCTATGAGTCATTCTATCACCCCTTTACCGCTCCAGCTACCAGTCCCATTCGAACAAAGCGCTGGATGCCAATGTAGAGAAAAGCAGGAATTAATCCAGCCACCAAAGCAGTGGCAGCCAATCTTCCCGGGTCTACAATCTCCCCTCCCCAGAGGAAAAAGCCTATGTGTATAGGAAGAGTATATTTATCCTGGGTATTGAGTAAAACAATAGAAAAAACTGCATCTCCCCAAGACATAACAAAGGAAAAAATAGCCACTGTTACTAGACCAGGAACGGCCAGGGGCAAAGTAATACGCAAAAAAGATTGGAAGCGAGAACAGCCATCCACCATAGCCGCCTCTTCTAATTCTTGAGGGATACCCATAAAGTAACCGCGCAACATATAAATGGCAAAAGGAATAGTATAAGCTAAGTGAGCTAAAATCAAACCGCTGAGCGAATCGTATAAGCCTAAGCGATTCATAATCACCGTAATAGGCACCATAAGGATAAAAGGAGGAAAAACGTAGGCAAAGAGAATATAAGAAGATACTATTCTCTTCCCTCGGTACTGAAAGCGAGCCAAGTTATAAGCAGCAATACTACTTACTACCATAGTCAAAACCACCGCTCCTCCTGCAACAAGCAAGGTATTCACTAAGGGAGTAGTGATGGTGGGAGAAATGGAAAGCATAGCACCAGTGACCTCTGCCATACTTCCTTGAGAGCCTACAAAAATATCTCGGAAGTTAGTCAAAGTAGGATGGCGAGGAAGGCCTATATTCCACGCTTCCTCTTCGGGAGAAAAAGCAGTTTTTACTATCCAGTAGATGGGCACAAGAATCCAAAAAAGCAAAATTACCACAAAAAAGGCGATTAAAAATTTAGCACTCTTTTTTCTTCTCATCTTTATCACTCCAAGTGTCTTACGGTAAAATAAATTAAAACGGCAAAAATGGGAAGAATGGTCACCGCATAAGCTGAAGCTAATGGATAATTTAATCCTAAGAGAAAGGCAATTTTATAAGTAGCCATAGGAATAGTGAGAGTAGCATCAGCTGGACCCCCTCCAGTCATCATTTTGGGAATAACAAAATCTCCCATAGTCCACATAAGAGAAAGTCCACAAACAATCAAAAATACATCTTTCAATAAAGGAAGAGTAATAGAAAAGAATCTCTGCCAGGAAGAAGCGCCATCGATTTCTGCCGATTCGTATAATTCACCTGGAATAGATTGTAAACCAGCTAAAAATCCTAAATAAAAAAAAGGCCAGCCATGCCAAACATTTACCAAAATTAGAGAAGGCATGGCATACTGGACTCCTAACCAGTGGATAGGTTTCAGCCCCACAACTCGTAAAAGTATGTTTCCTATTCCTCGATAGTCATAAACAAACCAGAACAAAACACTGACAACAAAAGGCTGAAGAGCATAAGGTAAAATAGCTAATCCTCGCAAGATACCTCTTCCGCGAAACTCTTGATTTAAAAGAACAGCCACTCCTAAACCAATGATGGCTTTAATAGCTACTGCCGGAAAAGCATAAATAAAAGTATTTTTAAGACTTTTATAAAATATGGGGTCTCGGAATATCCGGGAAAAATTCCTCATTCCCACAAAGGTAGGTGGCTTTCCAATGGGCATATGTTGCAAACTCATCCAGAAGGTATAAATAAGGGGAATTATGAGGATTAATCCTAAAACTAAAAGAGCAGGAAGGACATAAGCCCAAACACCTAAGGTTTTACTTTTCAACTTCCTCCTCTCCTTTTTAGTTATTTGCCCTCCAGGATATCCTGGAGGGCAAATAATAGTCATTGTTCGTATGCTTCTCGCACCATATCTTCTAATTTAGCTTGAAATTCATCGATTACTTTATCAAAGTCTTCTCCCTTTATAACTGCTTTTACCACCATATCGTTAATCACCCACCCCCAGCACAGGTCTTCCATCACTGACGAAGCTTCTCCCAAAGGATAAGCCATCGGTGTAGTGTGAAATTTAGTTCGCATAGCTGCTTCATAAGGGTCCATACCCATAAAGGGATATTTACCTTGCTTCCAGTTTTCACTCAACACTTGCATTTGACTTTTCAATACCGGAAGGTTATAAAGTTGAGACTGTTCACACCATCCCTGACGGTAATTTTCTTTGTTGCCAAAGAAATTGTAAAGGAGATCCTTAGCTAAATCAGGATAAGGAGTTGAGCTAAAAATGAAGTTACTTTCATCGCCTTGGTCGATAGGAAAAGCATCAGGATAAATCATAGTTTAAGCCACCAAATCTGGCTTCCCGGTCATTATCCCATACCAGATACTCATGGGGTTAGAGGTCATGGCTATCCTTCCATCCAGGAAGGCCATGTTATTAGATATATCCACCCATTCCCCTGAATCAGGAGGCGTTAAACCTCGATCATAAATGTCTTTTTCAAAGGCAAATGTTTTCTTAGCTATAGAGCGATTAGGTTCTTTCCCAAAAACTGCCCCCTCCACAGATCTATCACTCAAGAATCCTCCTCCAAAACCATAATAATAAATCTGGAAAGTCCAATAACAATCAGCTCCGCTTCCCCCCAAGGGTAAACCAATTCCATATACCCCGGGTTCTACTTGATTAGCTTTTTCGGCTGCCATCAATACCTCTTCTTCATTATCGAAAGGCAACAGGTCAAGAATTCCGGCTTTTTCGAGGATATCTTTGCGGACATGCATCCAACTTAGCTCGAACCCGGAAGGAATAGAATAAATTTTCCCATCTATCATACCTTGCTTAAGTTTAATCTCAAAAAAGTCATCCCTTCCAATTCTATCCACTAAGTCATCTAAGGGTAGTAAAAGACCAGCTTCGGCAAACTTAGCTGTAGGATAACCTCCAATAACCATATCCGGTTCAGTCCCTGAAGCTATGGCTGTAGCTAATTTTGGGGACATATCTGCTACTGGAATCCAGGTAATTTTCACATCCACTCCATTAGCTGCTCCCCATTCGTAAGCTAAAGAGTTAAACCAGTAGGCTTGAGCTGGAGCAAAAGAAGCGCGTCCCCAAATCTCTAAAGCAGGTTTTTGAGCTAAAGCTATCCCTCCTAATAACACCAACACCACAACCAAAACAATAACTCTCTGTTTCACGGCTAAATCCCTCCTTTTTAAGTAGTGAAACCGAGGAAATTGAGGAAACTAAGTAGTTTTTGTCTTTTTTTCACCTCCCCCTCTTAATAAATTTTATCCCTAAAAGAAAAAAATGGCAAACAATATTTATCAACTTAAAGCATATACATTTATAATTATAGTATCCCGCAAAACCTGATATAATTGCTAAAGTTTACTAAAAAATCCCAAAAGCGAGATCGCCACACCGCTGGAGAGTTTTCTCTCCAGCGGTGTCGTCCCGAATTTTTTTTTATCTAATTTGTCTTTAATGTTTACGCCGTAGGCTGTCTTCTGGGGATTATAGGCTCATTATGTCCCACAATTGCTTTCTGGACACTATTTATGATTAACCACAAACCCTAATATAATTGTTATCTCCCATTTTGTCATCGCGAGGGTCGTATTGTCGTTTCCCGTGGCGATCT
>JARRCQ010000020.1 GCA_029982105.1 Candidatus Atribacteria bacterium
TCCACTAAACGTTTGGCCCGCTCTAAAGTAAGTTCAGCTACCCGGAGGTGATTTTCTGGCTTTTGGTCAAAAGTAGAAGCAATTACTTGTCCCTTGACTGAGCGTTCCATCTGAGTAACCTCTTCTGGCCGTTCGTCAACTAGCAAAACAATTAATACCACATCAGGATAGTTGGCCATTATACCGTTGGCGATTTTCTCCAGAAGTACTGTTTTTCCCGCCTTAGGAGGAGAAACTATCAACCCTCTTTGTCCTTTCCCGATGGGAACAAAGAGATCGATAATACGAGTAGAAATTTCCTCGGGAACCGTTTCCAAAACTAACTGCTCATCGGGGAAAATAGGAGTGAGATTCTCAAACAGAGGGCGTTTTTTAGCCTGATCTGGGTCTTCATCGTTTATAGCTTCAATTCGCAAAAGGGCATAGTATCTTTCTCCTTCTTTGGGAGGACGCACTTGTCCTGCTATTTTATCTCCCACGCTTAACATAAAGCGCTTAATTTGAGAAGGAGAAACATAAACATCACTATCGCTGGGACTAAAGTCATCAGAGGTGCGCAAAAACCCATAGCCCTCTGGAGTAATTTCTAAAACTCCTTCACTAAACAGATATCCCTTAGATTCGGCAGATTTTTTAAGAATTTCGAATACTAAATCATTTTTCTTTTTACGGCTATAACCAGATATACCCAAACTCTGGGCAATTTCGAATAATTCAGCATTAGTTTTCTTTTTCAGATCTGCCAAAGAAAATTGGGTGGTAGGTACTTTTTTCTCTGTTTCCTTTTCTTCTACCAACTCTTTAACCGAGTTATCATTGCTATCCACTTCTATATCCTCCTCTTATTTTTTTAAAATCCTCTCCGCTACCTGAACATGGCCTACTTTATCTACATCAAAACCCATTTCTGGGTAGGGAGTAATAACAGCTAAAGCTTTTATGCCCAACACTTTATCTACTCTCTCTTCTACATCCTTAATAGTTAACTGCTTAGTTAGATATTTGAAAATTATTTTTGCCCCTATCAAGCGAGCCAGAGCAAGAGGGTTCTTACGATTTTCAACTATTTTAGAAAGCCACTCTTTTTTCTTTTCCATCATCCGAGGATTGAGAAACAGTACATCGCCACCAGTAAAACATCCATCTCGTAAGCATACAAAAGTTCTTTGAGAGTCATTTAGCTTTTTCTCATAAACTTCCCGACGAATAATAGGATAATAAAAATCAGCTTCTTCTTTGCTGCATCTTAACAAGAAATCCTCTATCATTTCACCCTTTAGAAGAGGTAAATCACTACTAACTACTAAAACTTTCTCTTTAGTTTGTAAAGCCTCTAAACCTTTCCAGGTACTTTCAAAGGGGTTTTTCCCTGAAGGGACTACTTCTTCAACCAAACCACCAATTCGGCATTTTATTTCTTTCACTGGCCCAACTACTATAATTCTCTTAATAGAGGAAACACTTTTGAGGGCTTCTATTACATACTCTATCATAAACTTATCCTTTATGACAAGTAGGGACCGGTTAATAATCCCAAACTTTTTTTCAATCTCTCCCCCCTCACCACCTGCCAAAACCAAGGCATCAGTCATATTTTTTCCCTCCCTCTCTTGTTCCCCAAGTAGAAGTTAAAATAACTTTAACACCGGAAGAGGAAACCTCTTTCACTATTCTCTCGCCTTCTTCCTCGCTTTCCACCACTCCCACTAAAGTAGAACCGCTACCGCTCATAAACACTTTTTTACATCCTAACTCTAAAAGTAGCCTCTTGTAGAAGGTTAAAGCTGGAAAACATTGGAAAATCACCTCTTCAAAATCATTCCAGATTACTTCTTCTATTATCTCCGGATTTTTCGCTTCTAAAAACTCCTCAAGAGTTATTTCTGGTCTTTTGTCTCTTTTAATCTCCCTCTTTTTTTCTTCCCAACACCGATAAGCCCAAGCAGTAGAAATAAAAAAAGGAGGGAAAAGCAAAACCAAAAACCGGTGAGGAGCAAAAAACAGAGGTTCTACCTCTTCTCCTCTTCCGCCCACCCGGGCAAAAGGAGTTCCCCGAACAAAAAAAGGAATATCCGAACCTATCTGGATAGCAATAGACTTGGCTTCTTCCCAGTTTAAATTTAACTTAAAAACAGAATTAACTAATTGCAAAATAGAAGCTACGTTACTGCTCCCTCCCCCCAGCCCGCTTCCGGGAGGAATATTTTTTTTAATCTTTATGTTGAATCCCACTTCCTGGAGAGGAGGAGATATTTTACGCAACTCCTTTAACAACCTGCCTAAGATGCCATCTTCTCCAGTAGGGATGGGCAAATTACAGGTAACACAATCTCTTTCTCCCCAAGAAACTTCAATTTCATCCCCAAAGGTAATTCTTTGCATCAGTGACTCAATTTTATGATAACCATCGGGGAACATATCACCAATTTTTAAAAACCAGTTAATTTTCCCATAAGAAGGGAAAACAAATCTTTCACACACTGATGTTTGCACCTAAATCAACAGGAAAAAGGCGTATTTCTTCTTGGAAATGAAAAGGAAAACTCTGTAGTGACTTCTGAAAAGAAGAGATATCACCTCGCACTAAAATAGAAAGTTTGCCCCCAAAAGAGTTTTCTTGTTTTAAGGACAATTTCTTTTTTACCTCTTGAGCACAGGTCCATCCTGGGTCCACTATTTCTATATCTCTTCCTACCAATTCTTGAAAAAACCAACTGATAAGAGAAAAATGGGTACAGCCCATAATCAGGGTGTCTATTCCCTTTTCCTTTAGAGAAATCAACCTACTTTTGATTTGTTTTCTCCACTCCGGGCTATTAAATTCTCCCTTCTCTACCGCCCTAACGAAGTCCGGCCAAGCCTCTTCTACTACTTCCAGAGCAGGATTAATTTCTCTTAGAGTTTTGTGAAAAGCTCCGGATTTTACTGTAGCTCGAGTAGCTAACACTCCTATCTTACCTCGCTTGGTAGCTTTTCCTGCTTCCTGACAAGCTGGTTGAACAATCCCCATAACCGGAACTGTTACCAGTTGAGCCAGATCCGAAAGACAAAGAGAGCTAAGAGTACCACAAGCAGTAACTACTAATTTTACTTTTCTCTGAGAGAGATAACCAATAATTGGTTTTACTATTTCCAACAACTCTTCCTTAGTTTTCTCTCCATAAGGGAAGTTAAGAGGGTCAGCTACATATATAATATCTTCTGCTGGTAAAAGGGTTCTTACTGCCCTCACTACGCTTAAACCGCCGATACCTGAATCAATTATTCCCAGAGGACGCTTAATTTTCAAGTTTATCTCCCCTTCTTTTGCCGATAGTTATAAGCTGCTTCCACAAAGCCCCGGAATAAAGGATGCGCTCGATTAGGCCGGGATTTAAACTCCGGATGGAACTGTACTCCTACAAAAAAAGGATGGTCTTTTAACTCTATTATTTCCACCACCTGATAATCAGGGTTATAACCAGCCATTCGTAGCCCTGCTTTTTCCAATTTATCTACAAATAAGTTATTAAGCTCATAGCGATGGCGATGTCTTTCCCAAACTTCTTCCCTCAAATACAGAGACTTACTTATGGAGCTCTCTAACACACACCGATAATTACCTAAACGCATAGTTCCGCCCATTTTTTGGGTGTCTTTTTGAGAAGGTAACAAATCAATCACCGGGTAAAGAGTTGAGGGGTCAAATTCAGTAGAATGAGCATTAGAGAAATGAAGAACATTTCGAGAAAACTCAATCGCTGCTACTTGCATTCCCAAGCATATCCCTAAAAAAGGAACTTCTTTTTCTCGGGCATATTGAACAGCTTGAATTTTACCCTCTATTCCTCGATGACCAAAACCACCAGGAATAATTATACCATCTACTTCAGAAAGAACACAACTTGCTCTATTACTCTCTAAATTGCCTGCCTCTATGGGTTTAATATTTACCTTTAACCCTAATTCTATCCCTCCGTGCTTAAGTGCTTCACAAACGCTTAAATAGGCATCTTTTGATTCTATATATTTTCCCACCAAACCAATATTTACTTCTTTATCTGCCTCCCTAAATCGTTGAACAATTTGAGACCATCCTTTCAAATCAGAAGGGGTAGACGCCATTTCTAACCGATTGACTATCAGGTCTCCTACATTTTTCTCTTCCAAAATAAGAGGTACCTCATAAATGGAATCAGCATCCATAAGGGGAATAATGGCCTCTTTATCCAGGTCGCAAAACAGAGAAATCTTAGCCATTACTTCCGAGGTTATAGGATGAAAAGAGCGACAGACTATTATATCGGGTTGGATACCAATACTTCGAAGTTCTTTTACACTATGCTGAGTGGGTTTAGATTTTAACTCTCCTGCTGCTTCGAGATAAGGCACAAGAGTAACATGAACATAAAGACAATTATTTTTTCCTATATCATTTTTTATCTGACGAATAGCCTCTAAAAAAGGCAAACCTTCTATATCCCCCACTGTTCCTCCAATCTCCACAATAGAGACATCAGCTTTGCTTTCTTCTCTCAACCGGAAAATCTCTTCCTTAATTTGATTAGTAATATGAGGGATTACCTGAACCGTAGCCCCCAAGTAATCACCCTTTCTTTCTTTTTCAATAACCGAACTGTAGATTTTTCCTGTGGTTACATTGCTCAGCTTGGACAGCTCTTCATCAATGAATCGTTCATAATGCCCTAAATCTAAGTCGGTTTCCCCCCCATCATAAGTTACAAATACTTCTCCATGCTGATAAGGATTCATAGTACCAGCATCAACATTGATATAAGGGTCAAACTTTTGCATAGTAACTCGAAAACCTCTGCTCTTTAAAATTCTCCCCAGCGAAGCAGCAGTGATACCTTTACCTAAGGAAGATACTACTCCACCAGTCACAAAAATATATTTTCCCTTGTCCATTTTTAGCTCCTTTTCCCTCTTATCCCAATAATTTTTTATATCTCCAGGATAGACCCTCTCAATTTTTATCTTACGCCATAGGCTGTATGTTCTTAATCTCTTTAGCATTTCTCCCCTGAGGGTTAATAAAAGGGGGGCGCTCCTCCCATAGCTATTCTTAGCCTAAGAAGATTTTTAGCTTCATTCACATATTATCAGGAGCAGAAATCCCCAAAAGTTGAAAAGCGTTCTTTAATACTATTTGTACCACTCGACAGAGATTTAATCGAAAAGAAGTAAGTTCAGGGTTATTCTCATCAATTATCCGGTAAAGATTGTAAAAAGAGTGAAAATCACCACACAAATCCTGTAGATAATTACAAATCAAATAAGGTTGGCGCAAAAGAGCGCTGCGCTTTACTGTTTCTGGAAAATAAGCTATTTTTTTGACTATCTCTCTCTCCTCTTCACTGGGAAAATCAGACCAGGCGCCAATTTGGGAAAGAGGAGTAAAGCCTCTTTTTTCTGCTTCTTTAAACAGAGAAGAAACGCGGGCATGAGCATATTGAACATAATATACCGGATTATCCATAGACTGTTTTTTGGCTTCTTCTATATCAAACTCAAGATGAGTAGCCGGATCTCTCATTAAAAAATAGTAACGGGCTACATCTGCTCCTACCTCGTCAAGTAACTGCCGTAGGGGCACAAACTCGCCTTGCCTGGTAGACATTCTCTCTGGTTGTCCTCCTCGCAGGAGAGTAACAAACTGAACAATAAACATTTCTAAGAAATCCTGAGGAAGACCTAAAGCCTGCATTGCCGCATACATTCGGGGAATATAACCATGATGGTCTGCTCCCCAGATATCAATTACCAGTTGGAATCCTCTTTTCCATTTATTCCAATGATAAGCAATATCAGAAGCAAAGTAAGTAGGTAACCCGTTTTCTCGCACTAATACCCTATCTTTGTCGTCTCCCCAATCAGTAGTCCGGAGCCACAGAGCACTACCTTTAGTATAAGTATATCCTCGTTCCTTCAAAAGAGATAATATTTCCTCCACTTCTCCCTTTTGATAGAGAGAACTCTCCCGAAACCATACATCAAAATGCACTCGAAAATCATCTAAATCCTGGCGAATATCGTTTAAAATTTCTTGCACTGCAAAGGTTCGGAATACTTTCAAACGCTCCGCCGGAGGAAGGTCTAAAATTTCTCTTCCTTTTTCCTGCAATAATTTCTCGGCCATAGAGATGAGATAATCTCCTTGATAGCCATCTTCAGGAATTTCTGCCTTTTCTCCTAAAATCTGACGAAAGCGTGCTTCAAGAGAAGCTCCCAAAAGGTCAATTTGTCTTCCCGCATCGTTAACATAATATTCTTTTTCCACTTGAAAACCAGCTTTTTTTAAAATCCGGGATAGGCTATCTCCAAAAGCAGCACATTTACCGTGCCCCACATGCAAAGGACCGGTAGGATTTACACTTACAAACTCTACCTGGGTTTTCTTACCCTTACCCAAGTCTACCGCCCCAAAATCTTCCCCCTCCTCCACCACTTCTGAGATAAAGGACAATAAAACCTCGTCCTGCAAAAAGAAGTTAACAAACCCCCCTCCTGCTACCTCTACTCGAGCAAAATTTCCCAAATTCTGGGCGAGAGAGGCTTGCAATTTAGTAGCTAATTCTCGAGGGGATTTTTTTACTTTCCGAGAAAGGATAAAAGCCAGATTGGTGGCAAAATCACCATGGTTTCTATCACGAGTAGACTCAATAGATATTTCTTTTTCTTCCACCACTCCCGGAAAATCTACCGCTAGAACTTTTTTCATTTCTTCTTTAAGCATTTCAGTAATTAAGCGACTCATAGACCTCTTCCTTATATCTCGAATTCAACTCTGGTCATTATATATTTTTTTAAAGCGAGGTTCAATGGGTATTTTATACTATCATGCTATATAATGGTAACTTTCCCCTTTTTGCTTTTCTTAGCGAGAGAGGAGAGGTTTTGTCTTATATAGTTAACCGCAAAAAGCAGTCTGCGACGCAAGATTAAGAAAGCAAAAGAACAATAAAAGGGAGTACCCCTTTATAATCCCCCAAAAAAGCAAAGGGAAAAAACAAATACTACTGGTGGAAAGGTAGCCTACGGCGCTTCCCCCCCCTTCTGTCATCGCGAGGGAGGCCAAAGGCCGACCGTGGCGATCTGTTTTTTTCAATATAAGCATCAAAAAAGCAAAGACTTAAAAATCAAAGATTACCGAAGGGAAAAGCATCCTTCAGGGGGGTAAAACTCCTTATAACCCCCAAAGAAAAAACAAGGCCAAAGAAGCCAAAATTAACACGGAGAAAAAACGCCCCCGCGTTGTCACCCCTGAATGCTTCTGCGAGGAATCTAAACAACAATAAAGAGTAAACTCCTATAATCCCAGAAAGACAAAAAAACAAAACTAAAAGACTACTAGAGATATTATAGTATCCCTCTGTGTGTAGCGATCTCGCTTTTAACTTCCGATGTAATTTACTTTTTTTAAAGTTTTAATATTTTAACCAGCTTTGGGGGATACTATAATATGAAAAGAGATGGCAAAAAGAGCAGTAATAGGAGGGTAGATACTTATGATAGGAAACTGGCTTTTAGCTATTGCTCTTTTGATTGTTTTATTTTTTATTTCCTGGATAGATTTGCGAGAGAAGAGAATTCCCAATGAGCTGGTGTTTGTAATTGTAGTTCTGGGTGTTATATCTTTATTGTTAGGCCAACCCCTTTCCCCAGCAATTTTAGGAGGAGCAATTTATTTTTCTCTTCTTTTTCTCATTTACATTCTTTTTCCCGGAGGAATGGGTTTAGGAGATGTGAAACTCGCTGGAGCTTTAGGATTTCTCCTGGGTTGGGAAAAAACACTTCTTGCTTTTTTGCTCTCTTTTTTAGGAGGAGCACTTATAGGCGTCCTCTTAATAGCTCTGAGCTTTAAAAAAAGGCGTGATCCTATCCCTTTTGCTCCTTTTATGGCTGGAGGAGCAATAATCGCTTTTTTCTGGGGAGAGAAAATAATAAATTGGTACCTTCATCTATTCTATTAAAATGTCAACCCCTCTGGCCTTTAGAGGAAAGTTTATATAATTTGTTTCTTCCAGCTTTTAGACATCCAAAGCTGAAAGAAACAACAATACTGGGGGAAAGCTTTATGTACCTATTCCTCCTCAAAGGCTTTCTTAAAGCGGATGGCAGGGTCGCCAAACAACACTTTCTTCGGGTCAAATTGTTCGGGGTCGAATTTCCCTCCCAACCACATTAACATTTCTTCGTACTCTTCATCGTCCGGATTACTAATGATTTCCAGGAGTCTTTCGTATCCTGGTATCCCTCCACAGTCTTCCGGAGGACAGGCTCTTTCTCCTCCCAAACATATTGGATATCTAACTCCAGCTTCTCGAGGCAGAATTTTTTCCAGTTCTACTTTGTGTTCCCAACCATCACCAAAATCGTATAAATATACTGCCACTTTATTTTCTGGAGTAAACCACTGGGCGATTTTCTGCCTCCAGCCAGCAAGGGTTGCCCTAGTCCAATCATAGTCGTCGGCAGGAAGTCCTATGAGCTTCAGATTTCCTGTAGCGGGATTAACCATTTCAAACTGATGAAGGTGGTAATCCTGCCAACCCATAACATCCTGGATGGCCACATGTAAGTCCCAAAAAGTATAAGTTTCTGGAACCTGGATTCGCCGCCAGATGGGTGGTCTGATGCCTTTTAAAGTAATTTTGAACTGGTATACCCGATCAAATTTTCTTTTCATAGCTTATCGCCTCCTAAGATTGAATTTAGCTCTGTTTACCTTTCCCCTATTTGGCTCAGAAACTTTTTCCCGAGCGTGAGTCTCGGCTATTTTTTGGTGGTATAGTTTAGGGGATGGAAACCCCTACTACTCATAAGGAACATACACTCTAATCGCTTTGGTACCCTTGAATTAAGGTGTCGAATTGAACATCCAGTTTCTTCTCTACAAAGCCTTTAAACCTCTGGACTATTTCGTAACTTTCTTTAGCTTCACCAAAGGAGGGAAGGTAAAATTCATCAGGATATCGTATTACAACTGCGTAGAAAGTTAGATTCCAGGATCTATTTCTCCAAAATCAGGGCCATATCCCTTGCAGAGTTCAAGCAGAAACTCCAGATTATGGGCTTTTCCAAAATCAGCTTTTTGAGTGTAAGGTAAGCAGACTTTTTCCATAAATTGCTGACAGTGAAAGCATACTGCGCCTGTGGCCACTTCTTCCTGAGTAAGTTTCATCTCATGCTCGATCGCTTTCCAGTCCCCAATGGCTTTTATTAACCATCTCCTTACATTCTCAGTTATCAAAGGGGTACACCCCCTTTCATTACTTCCCTAGTGAAGGTACCCGGTATCTCTTTATCTCGTTCTATCTCGCTTTCAGACTTAAGGAGTACATCGCCATCTATCCCAAGCCGAGCAAGCTTTTCTCTTATCCTTTTGGAATAATACATTTTTTCCTCCACAGAGAGACTTTGTCTGGTTATAATCATCAAGTCTCAATCACTACTCGATGTGAAATTTCCTCTTGCTCTTGAACCAAAAAGAATAAAACGCACAATTTCGACACTGCCCTCCTTCACGACTTCAGCCATCACCTGTTTGAGAAGCTCCCTCTCGTTTGAGTTAGGCATAAAACCATCCTCCGTTAATCTTTCTGGTTAAATTGTACCAGAATAGCCTCCAGCGGGAAATAAAAAAACGAAAAAACCAACAAGCTGCCCCCCTCAATGGTTTTTGTGGTTAACTATACTGTACACCCTCGATAATAGCAACTTGACGTGCCCCCTTGCCAACAGTTAGACAAATTAGTATAATTGTATGAACATATATAGGAGGCCTTGATAATGAAGAATTTATTAGACGAGAAAAGTCCCATCCCCCTTTACCATCAATTGAGCCAGATTTTAAGGGAAAAAATTGAGCGAGAAGAATGGAAAGAAGGAGAAAGAATTCCTACCGAACTTGAACTTTGTGAAGAATTTGGTCTTTCTCGAGGAACAGTAGCTCAGGCGCTCCGTGAGCTGGAGGAAGAAGGCCTGATTTACCGCAAGCAAGGTCGAGGCACTTTTGTAACAGAGAAAAAGCTTTCTCTCGACCTTTCTCGTTTTTACAGTTTTGCTCAGGATATGAAAGCCCGAGGTCAACGTTTCTATTCTAAAATTATCCGCATGGAGAAAGAAGTGCCCTCAAAATCGGTACAAGATAGGTTGAATTTAGAACAGGATGAAGTATTTACTATCGAACGATTGCGGTTTGCCGATGAAATGCCAGTTATTTTAGAAAAAATATACCTTCCTCCTCAATTTGAAAAGATTGCTTCTCAAAAAAAAGAACTGGAAGAGGGAGCAATCTACGATATTTTTTTAAGAGAGATGGGAATACGGGTACAGAAAGCTCGGGAAGAATTCGAAGTAATAAGGATGAATAGCTACGAAGCTGAACTTTTTAAAGTGGAAGTAGGTTTCCCAGCACTTTTAGTGAGAAGAGTTACTTTGGGAGAAAATGGAGAACCATTTGAGTATCGAAAAAGCATTATTCGAGCAGATCAGTGTCGCTACTCAATAGAATTAGAGGTTTAAAAAGTGGTTCTTCCGAAGAAAAAAAGAACCAGTCTTTTTTCCCTCTTTTTTTCTTTCTTTAAAATCGGTACTTTTACCTGGGGAGGAGGATATGCCATGCTCCCTTTGATTAAACAAGAAATAGTGGAAAAAAAGAAAGTATTGACTGACGAGGAGTTTATCGAAGGACTTTCGGTAGCTCAGAGCCTCCCCGGAGCAATTGCCATCAATACTGCTTGCTTTGTAGGAAGGAAAGTAAGGGGAATTGCTGGAACGTTAGTTTCGGTTTTGGGGGCTTCTCTTCCTTCTTTTCTGATTATTCTGTTTATTGCTTCTTTTTTTCTCCAGTACCGACATCTGGAAGTGGTGCAGAACTTTTTCCGAGGAGCTACTCCAGCTATTGTGGCTCTGATTATAGGAGCAGTGGTAGATATTGGAAAAAGTGCTTTAGATGATTGGGGAGATTTGATAATTGCTTTTATACTTTTTTTTATAACACTATTTTTTAATCTTCATCCTCTGTGGATAGTGTTAATCGGAGGAATGCTAGGAGTGTTGAGGAGAAAATGATATATCTTCAGCTTTTTTTAGCTTTTTTGCGAGTAGGATTTTTTTCTTTTGGAGGAGGAATGGCTGCTCTTCCTTTGATTGAAAAAGAAGTAGTGGATACATATCATTGGTTGAGTAATGGTGAGTTTTTAGAATTAGTTACTCTTTCTGAACTTACTCCCGGACCCATTGGCATCAACTCTGCTACTTTTACCGGTTTCAAGGTAGTAGGAATTTGGGGTTCTTTAGTGGCTACCCTGGCTTTTTGCTTACCTTCTATATTTCTGGTAAGTTTAATTTTTCGCTCCCTATCCTACTTTGAAGAAAACGTCTGGGTGCAACATTTCTTGCGAGGTTTGCGTCCAGTAGTAATTGCTTTAATAGGGGTAGCGGCTTATTCCCTGGCCCAAAAAGGAATAAAAGATTGGTTTGCTATTATGCTAGGAATAATAGTTTTTACCCTTGTTTACCAAAAAAAAATCAACCCCATCTTACTTCTCCTCCTCTCCGGAGTAGCAGGATTAATTTGGTATGGGAGTTGACAGAATTAATGTTTATGTTTAGAATTAAAAAAGAATAAATGAATAGACAAATATTTATAACGGTTTGGAGGAGACTAACTAATGGGTAAAACTATAGTTATTGGGATTGATAGTTTAATGCCTAACTTCGTTGAGAAAATTACCGAAGAAGGTTATATGCCTAACGTAGCTAAACTTATGAAAAAAGGATCATATTCAAGGGTTATTCCCGTTCCACCATCTTTAACCCCTACTAACTGGTCAACAATTGCAACTGGTGCTGAACCTCGAACTCATGAGGTTAGCTGTTTTTTTGTTCATGAGCATGGATCGGCTCCTTACGACTTCAAAAGTGCTTTTAGATCGGAAGTGTGCAAAGCAGAAAAGATATGGCAGACAGTAGAGAAAGCAGGGAAGACACCGATAACCATAGAGTTTCCTGCTTCCTATCCTGTAGAATTCAGAAACGGTATCCATATTGGTGAATACGGTTCTCCTAGCCGGGCAGAAAAGGAAGTAACCTTCAGTAAGTGTTTTACTACTTTAGATTTACAATACGCTGATAAAGTTGAACTAGAACCCGTAGAAGGATGGGAAAACATTCCAGTTAAGGTGAATAAAGGTTTGG
>JARRCQ010000021.1 GCA_029982105.1 Candidatus Atribacteria bacterium
AGAAAATCAAAAATTACTGGCGAAATATTTTGCTTAGCTTTGATACTCTGTTTATGGCTGATCAATTGAGTTATGAACGGGTTTTGAAATTTGATTTGCCAGAGGACAAGGTTTTGCTTTTAGGAAATATCAAGACCGATGCTCTCTATGAGCGGAAAAAGAAGTCACAGCCTGAGCGTTTGGCTCAAAACCTGGGTTTGGCAGCAGGTCTCCCGGTAATAGTAGCAGGAAGCATTCATAAAGAGGAAGAAGAGCTTATGCTGGAAGCATTTGATAAGGTGCGAAAGATGATGCCTCAGGTTAAAATTATTATAGCTCCTCGCCACTTAGATCGTTGTTCGCAATTGGTTAAACTTTTTAAAGAGAGGAATTTTACAGTAACCTATTTTTCTAAGTTATCGGCTGATGAGGAGTGGGAGGTATTGGTCGTTGACCAAATGGGGGTGCTTTTTGATTTTTATGGCTTGGCTCAAGTTGCCTTTGTGGGGGGTAGCCTTTGTAAAAATATGCAAGGTCACAATGTCTTGGAGCCAGCTATCTGGGAAATACCAGTTTGTTACGGTCCCTATATGACATCATTTCAAGAAGTTGCTTCGGTTTTAGAATCTAAGGGACTGTCTCGAGTAGTGCATAACGTAGAAGAATTGGCTTATACCTGGTATCAGGGGATTACTGATACCGAATGGAGGAAAAATGCCCAAATGGAAGCTCATCACTATTTTGCTCAAGCTGGTCGAATAACTGAAAAGGTAGTAGATATACTAACAAGCAATTGGGAACAAAACAAAAATGTCTGATCAAAAAAGAAAGCCGAAATTATCTTATCTGGGAAAATGGTTGTTAGAAAGAGTGGTTGTTCCTTCTCTCTTGAAAATTTTGGAGGGCTTAGTTTTAATTTTGCCTCCTGCCGCTATAAAAAGATTTGCCTTTTTTCTAGGAGACTTAATCTATCATTTACCCTTTTTCGACCCCCAGCTGGCTAAAACCCAGTGGATGAATATTATGGGAGAAAAAGATGAAAAACTGGTTAATCGCCATATTCAGCAAATATTTCGCCATTTTGCTCTATCTTTTATGGAAGTGGTATTACTAAAGAAGAAAGGAGAACGGGTGCTAAAAGATTTAGTAGAAAAAGTAGAAGGAGAAGAATTTTTAAAAGAAGCTTTACTCCAAGGTCAGGGAGTAATTTTGTTGACTGCTCATTTAGGAAACTGGGAGATTTTAGGAGCCTGGTTGGGTAGTCAAGGTTATCCTACCGCTACTCTTGTTCGTTCTCCCTCGGTTCCGTCTATTCGGCGGTTTATGGAAGAGTTAAGATCCGTTATGAAATTGGAGATGGTGGAGCGAACCAACCTGCTTCCGGTTCGATCACTCTTGCAAGAGGGGAAAATATTGGGAGTATTGGCCGATCAATACGCACTAAAAGGGATAGCTTGCGATTTTTTAGGTCAAAAAACGCTCTCTCCTGCTACTCCGGCTGTTTTCCATCTTCGATTGGGAAGCCCAATTATCCCAGCTTTTATCATCCGCCAGGGAGAAGAGATGAAACATCAAATTACTTTTCTTCCCCCCTTAGACTGGCCTCTCGCTGCTTCTCCCCAAGAAAACGTTGTTCGGGGAACAGCTCTTTGCAACCAGATTTTAGGAGAGTTCATTCTCCGCTATCCTGAACAATGGAATTGGCTTCACCGTAGATGGCGGGATTAGTTTACTCGAGCTACTTTCTTTATTCTTATTGTTTCGGCAAAAAAGAAAGCACGCCCATATTAGCAGGGAAAGAGTGGTGGAGAAGTAGTGCTTACATGATAAAATTAGAAAAAAATGGGGAGGTAGAAAAATGCAGTATATAGATTTGTATGGTGTTCGGGTTCCAGTTATCGGTTTGGGAACCTGGGATTTACGAGGAGAAACTTGTGAGAAGGCAGTATTGAGTGCTCTTAATCTGGGATATCGTCACATCGACACTGCTCAATCTTACGCCAATGAAGAAGAAATAGGAAAGGCACTACAGAGTTCTTCAGTCCCTCGAGAAGAAATTTTCCTCACCACCAAAGTTTGGTATACTCACTTGCACTATTCTGAAGTTATTCAGACTCTGGAAGAAAGTTTACGAAAGTTAAAAACTGATTATGTAGACCTTTATCTTATTCATTGGCCCAGCGAAGATGTTCCTTTAGAAGAAACTATGAGCGCTATGGTTAAGGTAAAGGAGGAGGGAAAAACCAAATACATTGGAGTTAGCAATTTTGATGTTCCTCTTTTAGAAAAAGCTCGACAAATTTCTCCTTACCCTATTCTTACTGACCAGGTAGAATTTCATCCTTACTATTCTCAAAATGAGCTCCTGAGCTATTGTCAGAAAATTAAAGTTATTCTTACTGCTTATTCTCCATTAGCGAGAAGGAGATTGAGTGATGATCTACTGTTGCAAGAAATAGGAAAAAAATATGGTAAGACAGCTAACCAAGTAGCTCTACGCTGGCTTATTCAACAAGGAATGGTGGCGGCTATTCCCAAAGCTGCTAATCCTGAACACCAAAAAGAGAATCTGGATATTTTTGATTTTGAGCTTACTCCGGAAGAAATGGAGAAGATTTCTCGTTTAGACCGAAGAGAGAAAGTAGCCTCTCGTATCTAACGAAAATCAACGAGTAGTTCTTTTTTCTCTTTCTTTAGGAGAAATCAAGCTATCGTTGTTAGCCAAAGGACAACTCTCACAGGTAGAGTTGGTAAGATCGGTTATTCGGTAGTGTAGTTGGAGTCTTTGATCTTCTTTTTTAAGCAGAAAAAAAGAGAAAACTATACTAACGGCTACTCCTAAGTAATGGTATAAAGTTATGGGAGTGAGATGGCGAAGAAGAAAATAAACAGAAAGAGTAAGTAAAATAGGGAAAATATAAATTAAAAAAGCTACTCTCAAAGCGATGTGGTCGTTTATTTCTACTAAAACTCTGTCTCCCGGGGAGGCGCCTAAGTCATTATAAGCTTGGACTACATAAAAATCGCTTTTAGAGTCATCAATTAAAGGAGAAGAGAGGGGGCATTCTCCTTCTCCACAAGGAGTTCCCCTCTCCATTTTTACCCAGCTATATTTTCCTTCATTCTTCAATATTTGCCCAATTTTTTTCATTTTAATTTTTACTATATGCTGATTAAAATATCTTTCCCTTCTACTTTAATTTCATAGATTGGCAAACCCTCTTTAGCTGGGCCTTTTACTACCTGACCAGTGGTTACATCAAAGCGGGAGCCATGATAGGGGCAAGTAATTATATTTCCTTCTATTTTCCCCTGAACTAAGGAAAGACCTCGGTGAGGACAACGGCTGCCAATAGCATAAATTTTCTCGTTTAAGTTTAAAAGAAGGATTTTCTTTTCTTCTATAGTAATTTCTTTTCTCCCGGAGGATAAATCTGAAACTTCTGCTATTTTTTTGAATTCAGCCATATTTTTCCCTCCTCTTTACTCATTGTAAAATGAAACAAAAATAGTTTATGATAAAAACCTATTTTTCAAACGAAAACACTTCTTAATAAATTATATTCCAAATTTGAGAGAAAAAGTAGCTTTCCCGAGAGTCTTTTGAGTTTATTTTGTTTTTTTCTTACACCGTAGATTGTCTGTTTATTTGCTAAAGAAGTTAAGCTATAATATCTTAAGAGATACAATGGTTACTATTTCTAAAGGAAGAATTTTTCGTTCTTATATTGAATCTCGATATCCTTTCGGGGAGTTTGCCTTAATCCGCTCTCGGGGGAACCTGGGAGAGGTAGGTTTTGTTTTAGCTGATGAGAATGTAGAACGCTGGCCCTCTCTTTATCGGGAAGCTTGGGAAATAACTAGCTATTTCCGTCTAAGAATTAAAGAATTGGGGCTGGATAGCATAGCTATGGCTGGGGTAGGAAAAGATTTAGATTTCATTACTGCTTCTATTGTAGTAGATCTTTCTGCTTTAGGGAAGGAAGAAATTGAAAAAATTGCCGATCAGATAATGGGCATATTAAAGGAAACTAATCCCTATTATAAAAAAGGAGGGAAGATCAATGAGTGAAAAAGTGGGATTTGTAACTATGGGTGAAGTAAAGGGAATAATGGAAAATATTCCTGAATTAGGAGTGGGAATGTTAGGTTATGCTTTTATGGGTAAAGCCCATACTAACGCTTATAAGAAGTATCCTTATATTTTCTGGCCGCCAGTGGCAATTCCCAAGCTGGTAGCTATTTGTGGGAGAAACGAGAAAGCGGTAAAAGAAGCAATGGTACGCTATGGTTATGAGAAATATTACACCGACTGGAGAGAGATGATTGAAGACCCGGCAGTTCAGATTTTGGATAATAATAGCCCTAACTATCTTCATGCCGAGCCTTCTATTTTAGCTTTAGAGAGGGGTAAAAATGTCCTTTGCGAAAAGCCTTTAGCAGGTGACGCACAAGAGGCTAAAAAGATGTGGGAGGCAGCTAAAAAATCTAAAGCTAAAGCTATGGTGAACTTTAATTATCGTTTTGTTCCTGCTCTTCGATTAGCAAAAGAATTTATCTCCTCTGGAAAATTAGGCGAAATATATCACTTTCGGGCGCAATATCTTCAGGAATGGATTATGGACCCTGATTTTCCTATAGTTTGGAGATTAGATAAAAGCACTGCTGGGTCGGGAGCTTTGGGGGATTTAGGGGCTCATATTATAGATTTAGCGCGGTTTTTAGTGGGGGAAATTACTACGGTGAGTGCCTTAACTCGCACTTTTATTAAGGAAAGAAAAACAGTGGAAGACCCTAATAAGAAAGTTCCTGTGACCGTAGATGATGCTTTTGTAGCTATTGTAGAATTTGAGGGGGGAGCTATAGGAACGTTAGAAGCTTCCCGTTTTTGTGCAGGTAGGAAAAATTACCAGTATATAGAAATTAACGGTTCTCGGGGAAGCATCCGATTTAACTTAGAGAGGTTAAACGAGTTAGAAGTTTACTTGGTAGGAGAGGAACCTAAAATATTTCAAGGATTTCAAGATGCTTTAATTACCGAGAGCTTCCATCCTTTCTATGAATATTGGTGGCCTCAAGGGCATATTATTGGTTGGGAACATACCTTCGTTCACACAGTGGCTCATTTTTTAGATGCTATAGTTAACAACAAAGATATTGCTCCTTATGGAGCTACTTTTGAGGATGGTTATCGATGTGCATTAATTTGTGATACTATACTACAGGCGGCGGAATCAGGTAGGAGAGAAATAGTGCCGCGAGATTAAAAATAAATTTTATTTAGAGGGGGAACTATGAAATATCGAGGAAAGGTAATAGTAACTTTGAAACCGGGAGTTTTTGACCCGCAGGGAGTTACCATTCGTAGTGCTCTACATACCTTGTCTTATAAAGAGGTAGAAGAAGTTAAAGCTGGTAAATACTTTGAAATAATTTTAGAGCTGGAGAATTGTTCTCAAGCAGAAAAGCGAATTCAAGAAATGTGTGACCAACTTTTGTCTAATCCGGTAATCGAGAGTTACTCTTATCAGTTAGAAGAAATTAAAAATTGAGGATGAAAAATGAGATTTGGAGTAGTGGTTTTTCCTGGATCTAATTGTGACTATGATTGTTATTATGTTTTGTCCCAAGTCTTGGAAGTAGATACGGTATTTATTTGGCATGGCGATAAAGACCTAAAAGATTGTGACTGTATAGTGTTACCTGGTGGATTTAGTTATGGTGACTATCTTCGAGCTGGAGCTATAGCTCGTTTTTCTCCAGTGATGGAAGCAGTAAAAGAGTTTGCTGAAGATGGAGGATTAGTTATAGGCATCTGTAACGGTTTTCAGGTTCTTACTGAAGCGGGGATTTTACCTGGAGCTCTTCTTCCTAATAAAGGTGGACGTTTTATCTGCCGCCAGACCTATTTGCGAGTAGAAAATAACCAGACTCCTTTTACTCTTTTATTTACTCCGGGAGAAGTAGTGAAGATTCCTATTGCTCATCAACAAGGCAACTTTTTTATTGACCCTCTTTATCAGGAAGAAATAAAAAAGCAAATAGCTTTTCGTTATTGTAGCTCTCAAGGAGAAGTAGATGCTAATCATAATCCCAATGGTTCGTGGGAAAATGTGGCCGGGATAATCTCAAAAGAAGGTAATATTCTGGGGATGATGCCCCATCCCGAGAGAGCGGCAGAGAAAATTTTAGGTTCCGAAGATGGTCGGAGAGTATTTCTCTCGGTTATAAAATGGTGGGAGGAGAAAAGATGGAAGTAATGAATGGCGAAAGCGTGGCTAAAGAACTGGGTTTGAGAGAAGAGGAATACGAGAGAATTCTTTCTATATTAGGGCGGGTTCCCACTCCTACTGAAATTGCTATGTTTTCTGTAGAATGGTCGGAACACTGTGGTTATCCTCATTCTCGAAAATGGCTGGAATTACTTCCCCGAGAGGGTAAATTTTCTCCTCTTTTGGGAGAAGATGCCGGTGGTATAGTTTATGATGGTTTAGCTGTGGTTTTCAAAATGGAAAGCCATAATCACCCCTCCCAAGTAGAACCTAAACAGGGAGCAGCTACAGGAATTGGGGGTATTATTCGGGATATATTGGGAAGCGGAGCGCGACCCATTGCTTGTCTTGATTCTTTGCATTTTGGTCCTCGAGAAGATGAACGTTCTTTATATGTGTATCGAGGAGTGATAGAGGGGATAGCCTTTTATGGTAATTGTGTGGGAGTGCCCACAGTAGCCGGAGAGGTTTATTTGTATCCTGCTTTTCAGGGAAATTGTCTGGTAAATGTAATGTGTTTAGGCATTGCCCCCCGGGAGAAACTAACTCAAGCTAAAGCGCAAGGAGAGGGAAACTATATCATTTATGTGGGTAACAAAACTGGAAGAGATGGAATAGGAGGATGCAGTATATTAGCTTCTCAAGAATTCGGAGTGAAAGAAGAAAAAAGACCCAGCGTCCAAATTGGCGACCCCTTTACTGAGAAATGTTTGATCGAAGCTACTCTGGAAGCTCTGGATACTGGACATGTGATAGGAGTTAAAGATATGGGAGCAGCAGGACTTACCTGTTCTACGAGTGAAATGGCTGCTAGTGGAGGAAGTGGAGTAGAAATTAACTTAGATTTGGTTCCTCTCCGGGAAGAAGGGATGGAACCTTGGGAGATAATGATGTCTGAATCTCAAGAGCGGATGCTTTTGTGTGTCGAGAGAGGTTATGAGAAAAAGATTATTCAGATTTTCCATAAGTGGGGACTAGAGGGAGAAATAATAGGAGAAGTTAAAAATACAGGTAAAGTAACCATAAAGTATCAAGGAGAGATAGTTGCTGATATACCAGCTTTAGAGTTAACCAAACCTCCGGTTTATACTCCTTCCCGAGAGAAGCCTCTTTATTTGGATGAAATCAATAATTTTTCTCTGCATAGTATCCCCCCCCCTTCCAATTACGAAGAAGTTTTATTACACCTGGTTTCTTCAGAAAACCTTTCTTCTCGCCATCCCGTTTTTGAGCAATATGACCATATGGTGGGGATTAATACTGTTCGCCTTCCCGGTTTAGGAACTGTGGTATTGAGAGTGAAAGGTAAAAAGTGGGGGATAGCTGTTACTACCGATTGTAACCCCCTTTATTGTTATCTCTCTCCCCGGGAGGGGGCTAAAATGGCGGTAGCGGAAGCAGCTCGGAATTTGAGTGCTTGTGGAGCAAGGCCTGCTGGAGTTACTGATTGCCTTAATTTTGGAAATCCGGAAAAACCTGATCGTTATTGGCAGTTTGTAGAAGCTATTGAAGGCTTAAGCGAAGCTTGTCGTTTCTTTGGCATTCCAGTAGTGAGCGGAAACGTTTCCTTTTATAATGAGAATCCTCAAGGGACAATTTTTCCTACCCCCACTATAGGGATGGTGGGAATAGTAGAAGAAATAGAAAAAGCAGTAACTGCTGGATTTAAAGAAGACGATTTAATCGTGGTTCTTTTGGGTGAGACCAAAGAAGAGCTGGGAGGAAGTGAATATCTCCGAGTTATCCATCACCGAGAAGAAGGACCGCCTCCTCAAGTAGATTTACCAAAAGAGAAAGCTTTGCAAGAGCTTCTTATAACTTTAGTAAAAGAAGAGATTCTTTCCTCAGCTATTGACTTGAGTGAGGGAGGGTTGGCTTTAGCTCTTGTAGAATCCTCGGTGGTAGAAGAGAACCCCCGAGGAGTAATGGTGGATTTAGATTGCCTAGGAGATATAAGAGAGGATGTTCTACTTTTTGGAGAAAGTGGAGGAAGAGCACTGGTGAGTGTGAGAGGAGAATCATTGAATTCTTTACAACGCTTTGCTCGAGAAATTGGTATTCCTTACCAGGTAATAGGAAAAACTGGAGGGGAGAAATTAATTATTAAAAAGGGAGAAAAATTACTCGTTTCTCTACCAGTAGAGGAATTAAAAAGTTGCTGGGAGGGAAGCTTAGGAGAATAGCAAAAAGTGGATGGAAGAGAAAAATGTGGTGTGTTTGGAGTATATGGTTTAGAAAATGCTTCTGAATTAACTTACTTAGGTCTTTTTTCTCTCCAGCACCGAGGACAGGAAAGTGCTGGTATAGCAGTGTCAGATGGAAAAACGGTGCGAGAGAAAAAAGGGATGGGCTTGGTCTCCGAAGTTTTTACTTCTCGAGATCTTAAGGGTCTTCCTGGTCATATTGCTTTGGGGCATGTTCGTTATTCTACCACTGGTTCTTCTTCTCCTCGTAATGTTCAGCCTTTTATTGGAGAGAGCCGTTTTGGCCATTTAGCTGTTGCTCATAATGGTAATCTGACTAATGCTTTAGCTATCTGGAAGAAGCTGAGTGAAAGAGGAGCGGTGTTTCAATCTTCCATGGACACCGAACTTATTCTCCATCTCATAGCTCAAGGCTCTTTTGATAGTTTAGAAGATTCCCTCAAAGATGCTTTATGGCAAATACAGGGTGCTTTTTCTCTGGGAATTCTTTCTTCTCATCAATTAATTGCTGTGCGAGACCCTTGGGGTTTCCGCCCTCTATCTCTGGGAAAGTTAGGAGATGGTTATATAATAAGCTCGGAGAGTTGTGCTTTTAATGTATTAGGGGCAGAATTTATGCGAGAAATAGAGCCCGGAGAGATGATTATAATTGACGAAAAAGGGCTACGCTCTTTTTTTTATGCTTATTCTCCCCGTAAGGCTTTTTGCATTTTTGAATTGATTTACTTTGCCCGCCCTGATAGTATAGTGTTTGGTAATCAAGTCTATCAAGCGCGCAAAAATATGGGTAAAATGTTAGCTGAGGAAGAGGACTGTTCAGTAGATATGGTAGTTCCGGTTCCTGATTCTGGAACTTTCGCTGCTTTGGGATTCTCCGAAACATCTGGTATACCTTTAGAATTTGCTATGGTACGTAACCCATATGTAGGAAGGACTTTTATAAGGCCAGAACAAGGAGCCAGGGATTTAGCAGTGAAAATAAAACTTGACCCCATTAAAGAACTCATCCGGGGCAAAAAAATAATTGTTATTGAGGATTCTATAGTACGAGGAAGCACTTCTCGCCAGAGAATAGCTACTTTAAAGGAGGCAGGAGCTAAAGAAGTGCATATGCGAGTGAGTTCCCCACCTCATATTTTTCCTTGTCATTACGGCATTGATTTTCCTACTCGAAGAGAATTGATAGCTAGTAACAAATCTGTAGAGGAGGTAAGAAAATATTTAGGACTGGATAGTTTAAGATATATAACTATTGAAGGTTTAAAAAAGAGCGTTACCCCTTCGGGAGAAAATTACTGTTTCGCTTGTTTTAATGGTGATTATCCGGTTCTTCCTCAAGAAATAGGAAAACTAATTTTGGAAGAAAGACAAATTATCAATAACTGTTAGCTTTCTTGTCTCATTTTAAAGCTGATATGCCTAAGCAGGTTTTAGCGATTTAAGGAGTTTGGCTAACTCTTGAGCATAGAGCCGACAATCTTCTTGAGCTTCCTCATCGAAAGTGCCCACTGCTACTGGTCCGTAATGGCTACCCTCACTTATTCCTTTTATCACCATTCCATGTATTAAAAGAGCAGAGAGAATTGACCAGATGGTAGTTTCGTTGCCCCCTGCCCGGTTAGCAGAAGAAGAAAAAGCTCCTCCTATTTTACCGTTTAAATCACCATGTAATTTGATGCTCTCATCCAAAAATTCTTTGATTTCTGCTGCCATTGTCCCATAATAAGTAGGGGAGCCAATGACTATCAAATCGTATTTTATTAAGTCATCCACCTGGAATTGAGAAACATCAACTAAATCAGTGGGAACTCCTTCTTGATTTAAAGTTCCAGCAATGGTTTGAGCCATTTTTTCCGTTATTCCAGTACGGGTGTAATAAAGCACCAAAGCTCGTGACATATGATTTTTCCTCCCTTTATAAGTAGTCAAACATAGTTTTTATAGAAAGTTCCCCTTCAATATCTTTAATAATTTTTTCTTTACCCGGGAACAGAGCAAAGAAGTTTTCTCCTAGATAATTTTCATCATTGACTCTTATATTCACTCCCAGAGCTGGTTTTTCGCACTTTAACATCAAGTTTTTGTCTGCTTTTTCATAACTTATTTGGGGGTCTTCTAAACGATGAAGTCTTAAATCGGCAAATATTTCGTGATTCTCAATGATTGTTTCTCCCTTTTGTTCTAATTTTAGGTAAGCTACAGTAGATTCTAAAATAGAGGGATCAACTGTTAATTGACCAACTAAGATTACTGAGTCTTCGGGAATTTTAAAGTTATGGTAGGTCTCTTTCTTCAATAAATTGCCCTTAAGCTCCCACAATTCAAATTCTAAATCTACTTCACTATAACTTCCATCGTTTATTATTGAAATGAATATCTGCCCGTCTTTATTTTTAACTATGGGAAGCAAATCGCTGTAAAATCTTCTGGTGTAGAAATATAAAGCTTTGGGTCTTTTAAAATAATCTATGGATGACCAGCTAAAAACTGGCCAGGAGTCATTTATTTGCCAGTAAAGTGTTCCTGCAGTTCTGTATTTTCTGCTTCTCCAGTGTTCCACCCCTGTTTTAATAGCTTCGGCCTGATTTAACTGGGTGAGATAAACAAGAGAATCAAAGCTGGATATTAAACCATAGTGATTGTTTATAAACTTTAACAATCTTTCTGGTCCTTCCACTTGTTTATTGTGATTTAACATAACTGGTGAGAACAGATTTTTATCTTTTTCTGAGGCAAAGAAATCTATGGTTTTCGCATCCGGTGCTGCTTGAAAACCGAATTCACTGACAAATTTAGAGATATCTCGAGAATAATGTTTATAGTCTTGCCAGCCTGACCAGATTTCCCACACATGTCTATCTCCAGCTTGGCCGCAATTGGCTCGTTCCCCTCCGTAGGGGCTGGAGGGCCAGTAAGGTCTTGAGGGGTCTTCTTCTGAACAGATAAGAGGGAAGTCTTCTAAATACAATCTATTACCTAAATTTTTCCCATCTACTTTTATTTTATAATCCCATTCTTCAAATCCCCAGTTATTTTCGTTATTTCCGCACCAGATGGCAATACTGGGATGACTTCTGAGTTTTATAACATTATGTCTTACTTCTTCATTGGCTAGTTTTCTGAACCAGTCTATATGGTCTGGGTATTCGGCACAGGAAAACATAAAATCTTGCCAGACTAAAATACCTAACTCGTCACAGTAGTCATAAAAAGCAGGGTCTTCGTATAGTCCACCACCCCAGATTCGCAACATATTCATATGGGCATCTTTGGCCATCTGGAGCAAAGTTCTATAGTCTTCCTTAGTTAACCAGCTTAAAATACTTTCTCCGGGTATCCAGTTGGCGCCTTTGGCAAATAATTTTTTTCCATTTATCTCAAAAATAAAACTTTCACCTTCGCCATCGTTTTCTCTTATTACTTTCACTGTTCTGAATCCCACTCTCTTTTTTTCGGTATATATTTCTTTCCCATTTTGGAGCAATTTGAATTCTACAGGATAGAGATAACTTTCTCCTGAGCCATTGGGATACCACAGCTTTATATCTTTTATCTTTGTTTTCCCCTCAAATTTAAAATTTCTAATATTGCGAGTTATCGGGCAACTATCTATTCTCTTATTGTCCAGGATAATTTCTACTTTGTAGGTCTCAACTTCATTCTCTATAGAATCGATGTAGCCAGAAAAAGCTACGGTTCCAT
>JARRCQ010000022.1 GCA_029982105.1 Candidatus Atribacteria bacterium
CAAATACGGTTTTATTCCTCCTCCACCACCAGTATCAACAGGACCAGGAGTCATTACCGCCGAAAACGTTCCTCAATTAATAGAGCTATCTCAGCAAGGTTACAGGTAAAAACCCACGAAGCGTGGAGGCGAGTCTCGCCTCCACGCTTTTTACTTAGGAGGCTAATATAATGTTAATTGTACCAAACCAAGAGGAAATAGCTCATCATACTGATAAAGTTATCCCCTCTAAATGGTCTTTCGAAGAGTTAAGGAAAGTTCCAGAATTTGGAGCATTAGTAGCTTTTTTAGCTCTTTTTATATTTTTTGCCATTTCTGCCCCCCAATTTTTTTCCCTTCACAATATTACTTCTCTTCTAACTATCATAGCTGAATTAGGTATTATGACCGTAGGTGAATCTTTCTTGATAATCGGTGGAGAAATAGACCTTTCTGTAAGTGGTGTATACGCTATGGCTGGTTTTGTTTTTGTTACCTTAGCCAACATTTTCACTTCTCCATTTGGCTCTTTGTTGGCCTTTATCATTGCTTTACTGGTTTCTTTACTAATAGGATTTATTAACAGCCAGGTAGTTTTAAAAGGAGGCATCCCCTCTTTCATCGCCACTTTGGGTATGATGATGTTTTTGCAGGGGATTCTCCTGGGAATCACTGGAGGACGCTCTATTTCCTATGCTGGGGATAGATTGGTTCCCATTTTATTGACTGGAATTATGGCTTATAGGTTTAGGCCATCCCATTTCTGGTTTATAGCCATAGTAGTTATTTTTTCCTTTGTTCTTAACCATACTGTATTTGGTAATCGGGTATTTGCTACTGGAGGAAAAAAATTAGCTGCTTACACCATGGGAGTGAATGTAAACCGAGTAAAGGCTAGTTGTTTTATGATTTCATCTGCCCTGGCCGGCTTATCAGGTGTTATTGCCATTAGCCGGTTTAACTTAGCCAATGTGTCTTTTGGCCAGGGAATGGAACTAGAAGCCATTGCTGCTGCAGTAATTGGCGGCACCCTGATGACCGGAGGTTATGGTTCAGTCATAGGAGCAGCCTTAGGTGCAGGTATAATGGGTATGGTGCGAACCGGTTTAGTTATGGCAGGCGTCCCCAGTTATTGGTATAACGCTTTTGTGGGAATAATTTTAGTTATAGCTGCTATAGTAAACTTAAAGCTGAGAAGCACCGTCTTGGGAGAGTGAGGAGGTGGAAAGATGAACCAAAAGCAGCCGTTGGTGAAAATGGAAAATATCCAAAAAAGATTTGGAAGAGTTAGAGCCTTAAAAGGAGTAGACTTTGAGGTTTATGACCAAGAAGTAGTGGGACTCCTGGGAGACAATGGAGCAGGAAAATCCACTCTGGTTAAGATATTATCTGGAGTTTATCAGCCTGATGGAGGAACTATATATTTTCGGGGTGAGAAAGTAAAAATTAACTCTCCTGAAGAAGCCCGCCAACTGGGAATTGAAACTGTTCATCAAGACCTTTCTTTGATAGAGAAAATGAGTGTAGCTCGAAACTTCTTCTTAGGTAAAGAACCCACTAAAAAAATAGGTTTCATGGAGGTCCTGGATTTAAAAAAGATGAATCGTGAATGTATGATTGGTCTTAAACGGGTAGGAGTCGAGCTTCGCTCTCCCACTGAATTTGTTTATACTCTCTCCGGTGGTCAAAGGCAAGCCATTGCTATTGGCAGAGCAGTTTATTTTGGAGCCAGAATTCTCATTCTGGATGAGCCATTGCGTAACCTCTCTATTCGGGAGCAAAGAACCACGTTAAACTACATACAGGAAGCTCGAAGCCAAGGGTCTTCAGTTATTTTTATTACTCATAACGTCTATCATGTATGTCCGGTAGCCGACCGAATAGTACTATTAGAAAACGGAGAGAAATTGGGGGAGGTGAAAGCGGGAGAATTGACTCCTGAAGAAATTGCCGAATGTATTGCTACCGGTAAAATGGTAAAAGAAGGGTGCAAAAATAGTTAGAGCAATCTACCAGTTGTTTTTGTGTCTTTCTACTTACTTGGGAAACCAAAAATAAAGCACTCAATCCAGGGATAGAATATATTCAGAGGATTGAGTGCTTTTGAGATCGATAGCCTTTCTTATGGTTCTTTGCTCAATCTTTTTTTTGCCTATGTAAAAACAAACATAATCCATAGCGTTATTACCATCTATTTTGAGATATAATATCAGGAAAAATAGAAAGTTTATGGCAAAAAGTTGATATGGAAGAGAATATAGAACAATTGACAGAGCAAAAAGAAACATCTCCAAAGTTTAGAGAAGGCGTACTTGCTTCTCTACCAATCTTTATTGGGTATATACCAGTAGCCATAACTTTTGGGCTATTAGCCAAATCAACAGGACTAACTCTCTTGGAAACATTTCTTTTTTCTGCCTTAGTATTTGCCGGTGCTAGCCAATTTATGGCTTTACAACTTATTCAAGGAGGAGCAGAGCCAGTTCAAATCATTATAGCCACATTAATTATGAACTTTCGTCACTTCCTTATGAGTTCACATCTATCTACTATTTTCCCTATAAAAGAAAAACCTTGGCTCATACCTTTTTTAAGTTTCGGCGTAACTGATGAATCCTTTGCTTACTTTTCTACTTCTAAACATCATAGAAGTGCCGATTTTATTTTAGGTCTTGAGTATTCAGCTTATACCAGTTGGGTAGGAGGAACCATTATAGGTTATTTATTCGGTAATATTCTACCCCCTATTCTTCAAGCCAGCATGGGGATAGCGCTTTATGCTCTTTTCGTTGCTCTACTCATACCTGAAGCTAAAAAATCCCTTTCAATAACATTAACCGCTATAATAGGAGGGGTAACGCACTCATTCCTTAGTTGGCTTGGAATTTTTTCTTCGGGTTGGAATATAATTATGGCTATTTTAATAGCCGCCAGCGTTAGTACCTGGATAACGGGCGAAAAGGAGGAAAATGAATGAACAACATTAATATAATCATAGGAATGATGTTAGTTACTTTTATCCCTCGCTGCTTACCTTTTCTGGCTTTTTCTCGACTTAATATTCCTCGACCACTTAAAAAATTTCTGCGGTACATTCCACCTGCTGCCTTAGGAGCATTAATATTTCCGGGAGCAATAACTGCCATCCCATCTTACCCTTTTGCGGCTACAGTAGGTATTGCTACAGCTTTAGCCTTTTCTTGGTTTAGAGAAGAAATTTCCTTAACCGTACTTTTATCAGTAATAGCCACCTTAACCAGCCTATACTTTTTAGGCTATTGATCAGGAGTTTGTATCTCATAGATGTGAGACCATCTCTTACCAGTGATAAACAGGCGGTTATTCTCAGTATCATAAGCGATACCATTGGGAACGTTTTCTCCAGTATTTCTTTTTTCTTCAATCAAAGCAAGATCGATCCACCCTACTACTTCACCGTTTCGGGGATCAATTATGACAATAATGTTAGTATACCAGACATTGGCATAAATCTTACCATTAATGTATTCTAACTCATTAAGTTGATCAATAGATTTACCTCCCAAACTGACAGGCAATTCTTTCATTAAAGAAAAATCTCTGGGGTCAAGAAAGCGTAGAAGATTAGAACCATCGCTCACAATAAGATGATTTCCGTCATAGGTAATACCCCATCCCTCATAAGGATAATAAACAGTTTTCTTCAGTTCTAAGGTATTTTTATCGTAAAGTAAAGCAATTTTCTCTTTCCAAGTCAGTTGAATCAAGGTAGAGCCTACAAGAGCAAGGCCTTCACCAAAATATTGGTCTCTAAGCTCAACTAAACGAACAACCTCTCCAATATTAAGGTCAATCTTTCTTAAACTTGATTCACCATATAAACCAGTGCTTTCATACAAAAAACCATTGTCGTATATCAACCCTTCAGTAAAAGCCTGAGGGTCATGAGGATAAATTGCTACTACTTGTGCCTGATGACAAGGAATATGCCTCTCCTGAGAAAAATACGAAGTAAGCAAATCATCACATTGAGCCTCGGTTCCTGTAAATATGGGAAAGAGCCAAACAGTAATCACTAATATTTTAGGGATAATTTTATCTGAAAAAATAAAATTATTCATCTTTATCGCTATCATATCATATTTGTCTTGGACTGAACCAGTCGCTAATCAAGAAAATGAGATATAATGGTCGTGAACAAAAATTAAAGGAGGAATACTTATGGACTACACTTACCAAGAAATACTCCAACAGCCTGGTACTTGGAAAAAGACTTTACAGTATCTGAGGGAGAAGGAAAATTACTTCTCCCAATTTTTAGCAGAATCATATGATAATGTTATTTTTACTGGATGCGGGAGTTCTTACAACCTTTCTCTTGCTGCCAGCCATTTCTGGCAAGCAATAAAACAGGTTCCCGCTAAAGGAGTGCCTGCTTCGGAAACTTTCCTCTTTCCGGGAGGAGTTTTTCTACCTCAAAACCGGTATCTTCTCTTTGGTATTTCTCGCTCCGGAGAAACTACAGAAACAGTAAAAGCCCTCCAACACTTCCAGGATAAGTTTAAAGGGATAACCGTGGGAGTAAGTTGTGAAGAAAATTCTTCTCTTTTAAAGGCAGCCAATTACGAGATGCTTCTTTCTTTTGCCCGAGAAGAAAGCGTAGTGATGACTCAATCTTTTTCTACCATGTTATTAGCTCTACTATCTTTAGCTTTTCCTTCCAGCAACAGTATTGATAGCCTATCATCTCTCCCGGAAATTTTAGAAAAACACCTTCCATCAGGGGAAAAAACAATAAAAGATTTAGCTTCCAATCTTTCTTTTGATAAATTTATATTTTTAGGTAATGGTCCTTATCACGGTATCGCCTGGGAAGGTTCTTTAAAACTTAAAGAAATGAGTGTTACTTCCACTGAGACTTTCCATTTTCTGGAATTCCGCCATGGTCCTAAATCAGTAGTAGATGAAAAAACTTTAATCATTGCTTTAACCTCCCAAAGAGCTTTTTCCTGGGAAAAAGAAGTAATAATGGAGATGATAGATTTGGGAGCTACCATTCTCCACTTAGGCAAAACTTCCCTCAATTCTCCTCAAGCAGTGGAAATAATATTTCCAGAAGAAACTTTAGATGATTTTTCTCTCCCAATACTATATTTACCCTTCTTACAGCTCTTGGGTTATTATCGAGCAAGAAATAAAGGATTAAACCCTGATAGCCCAAGGCATTTAACTAAAGTGGTGAAAATATGAGATGGGGGATTAAAGGCCATATTGTTACTCCTTTGGGAGTAACTCCTGGTTTAGTGGTGGTGAGAGAAAATCATATTGAGGATGTTCTACCTTATTCGGAGAATGAAGATTTGGAAGTAGTTTATGACTTTAAAGATAATTTCATATTTCCTGGCCTTGTGGATTTGCACCTTCATGGTTTACAAGGAGAAGATGTTACCGAGGGCGGAGTAAATAGTATTCAGAAAATTAGCACTCTCCTACCTTCTTTTGGGGTCACTTCTTTTCTTCCCACTACTTTGACTACTGATTTGACTGCTCTGTTTAAAATTATGGAAGAAACTAAATCTAGAATAATAACTTCCCCTCCCGGCGCTCGAGTCCTGGGCCTTCACTTAGAAGGCCCTTATCTATCCTTAGGAAGGAAAGGTGCTCACGACCCTACCTATTTAAGAAAACCTCACCAAGAAGAGATAAAACACCTCTTCCAAAAAGGAGAAGGAGTAATAAAAAGGATTACCATTGCTCCTGAACTTCCTGAAGCATTAGAAACTATAGAATATTTAGCTCACCAGAACATTTTAGTCTCTTTAGGGCACAGTGAGGCAGATTATGAGACTTCCCGGAAAGCGGGAGAAAAAGGAGCTAAAATGGTAACTCATCTTTTTAATGGAATGGATCCTCTTCATCATCGCCAACCCAACCTCTTAGCTTTTGCTTTAGGAGATGATGAAATATACGCTGAGATTATTGCCGACAAAATCCATGTAAAGCCAGAAATAATGAAAATAGCTTTAAAATGTAAAGCTCCCGATCGCCTTTGTATAGTAAGTGACGCCTTAAAAGTAACCAACTTACCAGAAGGAATATATGACCTAAGTGGACAAAAAGTGGAGGTAAAAGGAGGAATGGCTTACCTACCTTCAGGAACCTTAGCCGGTAGCACTTTTCTTCTCCATCAAATGCTTTATAATTTGAAAGAGTTATTCTCTATTCCCCTACCCCAGCTGGCTAAAATGGGAAGTTTTATCCCTGCTCAGTTAGTAGGAAAAGAAAAAGAATTAGGTAGTATAGAGAAAGGTAAAATAGCTGACATTGTGGTATTCGATGATTGCTTTCAAGTAAAGGCCACTTTCATAGGTGGAGTTAAGGTAAGGGGGTAAGCAACTATGTATAAACTGAGTCGGGGCTCAAAGGTAAAAAATATTATGGAAGAACTCTTCTATCTTCATTCCCTTTCTTTTGGCACTTACCCTGGGGTGTTACCAACCAGTAGGGAATTTTTAGAGTGGTACATAGAACGCCCAGGATTAGGTTTAGAAAATATACTCCTTTTTCTAGATGAAGGTAAAGTGATATCTAGCCTCTTTCTTACTCTATCCCATATTTATTTGGAGGGAGAGTTAACACCAGTGGGTATTATCGATACAGTTATGACTCACCCTGATTATCGTCGGAAGGGTTTAGCTTCGGCTCTTATTAAAGAAGCAGAAAAAATCATGGAAGAAAAAGGATGCCGAATGGGCTATCTCTATACCGTTCCCGAATCTCCTCAATTTTACCTCTACCAGAGATTGGGATACATCGATTTTAAGAGGATTTTTCATTTACAGCGAGAAAAGGAAGATAAAACCTTCTATTACTGGGAAGAGAGACAATGCTACTCACAAAAAGTGAGGGAGTTCCTAAATCAAAATTTATCTTCTTACAATGGTTTTGTTTATCTTTCTGAAGAACAATGGATATGGCGAAAAGTAAAAAGACCCGTTTGCTTGCCTACTAAGTTAATATCTTTGCAAGATGAAAATGACCATCTTCTGGCTACTTTCACTATTACCAAGGGAGAAATTACCACTGACAAAGATTCAGAGCCCATTGCTTATTTAAGCGACTGGTGCGGCATTAACCAAGAAGCTAAAGAAAAGGTTTTAGTAGAAAGCTTAAGATTGGTAGGAGAAGAGAGAAAAATAGATTGCTTGTCCTCTCCTGATAACAGAGAAGAGTGGGAAATACTCCGTCGGTATAACTTCCGGCCTGTTATCCCCGAATCTGCTATGCTTCATCCTTTAGATGAAGATATTCACCAAAAAATAACCACCATAGATAGCAGGAGGCCCTGGTACCCCCTCATCGAGTCAATTGTTGGAGTATAAGTATTAGCTTTTTATTGCTCCAAAAGTTAGACCTCGAACCAGATACTTCTGAACGATTAGAGCAAAAATTAAAACCGGCAAAGTGGCTATAACTCCCACTGCTGCCATTTCTCCCCATATTACTCCCAAAACTGAGAGAAAAAAGGTTACCGTGGTAGGAACAGTTCGAGCATTAAAACTGGTGAGAAAGAAGGCTAAAGCAAACTCGTTCCAAGATTGAATTACACAAAAAATGGCGGTAGCAGCTAATCCTGGAGCTACAAGGGGAAATATGATTCGCCAAATAGCTTGAAAGCGAGAGCAACCATCTACCCAGGCTGCCTCCTCTAACTCTCGAGGAATATCCTCAATGAAACCCCTCATCATCCATATAGTAAAGGGAATATTGAAGCTTAGATAAACAATGACTAGTAAAATATGAGTGTCAAGTAAGCCAATAAATCGGCCCAAGAGGAAAAAAGGGATAACCACTGCCATAGGAGGAAGCATACGAAGTGATAAAATCCAATAGGCTAAATCCTCTTTTCGAGAAAAATTGAATCGAGCCAACCCGTAAGCGGTCAAAGTCCCCAAAAAAAGAGATGTTAAAGTAGTCAAAGATACCACAACCGCACTGTTCTTGATATAAAGTAATAAATCCCTCTTTTGGAAAACAGCTTGATAGTTTTCTAAAGTAGGCTTAAATATCCATACCGAGGGGTCAATGGTCTGTACCCTGGTTTTAAAGGAAGTCAAAAACATCCACAGAAAAGGAAATAAACAGAAAAGCACCACTACCCCAATTAAGATATCAAAGACGACTCCCTGAATCTTGTTCTTAGAAGTTTTCATTCAGTATTCCTCCCCAGATTCTCTTTTCATAATACGCAATAAAACAGTAGTTAAGAGAGTAACTATCATGAGGAGAATTACAGCGTTAGCTGATGCTCTCCCAATCCAATTGGTATGACGAAATCCTAACCGATAAATATGAAGACTCATCAGTTCGGTAGCATTACCTGGCCCACCTTGAGTTAATCCATACACTATGTCAAACATCTTTAGAGAATCAATAGCTCGAAGAAGAATAGATATAAGAATTATGGGGCGCATAAGAGGTAAAGTAATAAAGCGAAACAACTGGATAGAAGAAGCACCATCAACCAAGGCAGCCTCATAAGGTTCTTGAGGCAGAGCTTGTAAGCCAGCATATAAAATAAGCGCCATAAAAGGAGTCCACTCCCAAATATCTACTAGAATTAGTGACCAAAGAGCGTTTTCATAGCCTAACCAGTTAATTTTCCCTATGGAGAGAAGAGAAAGTAGATAGTTTAAAACCCCATACTCTGTGTTGAGCATCAATTTCCATATTAGGGAAACAATAGAAGGAGTAATAACCATAGGAATTATTAAAAAAGACATCCATAACCTTTTTCCAGTAATTCTTCGGTTAAAGAGAAGAGCAATAAGTAATCCGAGTCCAAACTCAGTCACAACCGTGAAACCACTAAAGAATAAGCTTATCCTTAAAGAATACCAAAAGTCTTTGTCTTCTAAAAAGAGATACTTATAATTTCGCAACCCTATCCAAGACTTATTTTCCCAACCCATAGAAAGATCATAGTTGGTAAAACTCACGTACCATAGGAAAATAGTTGGAAAAATAACTATAAAAATAAGAGTGATAAAAGAGGGAAGAATAAAAAGGTAATGTTCTTTTTTTCTCTTTCTCATTTAATTCCCTTTCCCGGGGAGAGAGCATTATGCTCTCTCCCTCTTAAAATTTACTCGGCCATTATTTTTTCTACTTCTATCTGAGCTTTGTTCATAGCCTCTTGTGCTGACATTGACCCCACCAATACATCCGAACCGTAGCTTCCTACTACCTCTAATACTTTCATAAACTTGGGATGAGGAGGAATCCAGCTGATTCCTTCTTTCACCAAATTATAAGCTCTTTCTAAGGAAGCAAGCTGAACAGGAAAGGTCCAGTTTTCTTTTACTAATTCTTCATCCTGGTAAATTGATTCTCGAACTGGAGTTCCACCTAATCTTACGTAGTCCTTGGCTTTATACTTACCAGTCATCCATACAATAAAAGCCCAAGCTGCTTCCTTTTTTTGCTCAGTAGAATCACTAGAAATACCCACATTCCAACCAGCTAAGGCACCATAGGCACCAGCCGGGCCAGCGGGTGGAGGAATGAATCCCACTCGATCAGCAATCATGGATTTAGTAGGGTCTATAATCCAAGGAGTTAAAGCAGTAGCATCGAACCACATAGCAGTTCTTCCTGAAGTAAAAACAGACAGTGCTTCTTCATGAGTATAAACACCAATATCCGGAGGACCTTGTTTAAGAAGATCAACAAAATACTCTAAGGAAGCAACAGTTTCAGGGTCATTGACTAGTGCTTTCCATGTTTTTTGATCCAAGAGTTGTCCACCTAATGAATACATAACTGTCAACCAACCTGAACCAAAATGAATGCCTTTCTGCGCTCTCATAGCCATACCATAGAGATTTTCTTCTTTTCCATTAAAAAACTTAGCCAGGTTTAGCATATCATCCATAGTTTCCGGAGGGTTTTGCCCATATTTTTCAAAAATGTCTTTACGGTACCCTACGTAACGGGTTTCTCCGGCCACAGGTATTCCATAAATTACCCCCTGATAAGTACCAATGCCTTCCCGATAAGCAGGAAGTACATCTTGGTAATCAAACCAGTCCGGCGTCAATTTCTCATTATCTAAAAAAGGCTTAAGATCTATAGCTACTCCACTTGGAGCATATTCAGCTAGATTAAAAGCGTCAATAAGTAAAACATCATAAACTCCCGTCTTCGCTTCATGTTCTAATAAAAGCTTCTGACGAAGATATCCCTCTTCAATTATGTCCCATCTAACCCTTATCCCCGTAAGTTCGGTAAACTCATCTACCATCGCTTGCATAGCATCAGTAGTAGGGTGAGGACAAAAAGCACAAGTGATCGTGGTACCATCATAATTTTCTTTAATCATGTTAACCCAACTAGTTACCTCGGGCGGTAAATCGGCACCAGCCCAACTAACTAATAACAAAATCCACAAACCAACTATTAACCAAGTTAGCCGACGCATAATAGTTCCTCCTCTACAAAATATTTAATTAGTTGTAAACAAAATAGGAAAAACTTACTTTTTAATTTTTTATCACCTCCTCAATCATAGTTTACCTTCTGGGGTGTTTTCTCTTCTGCTGAAGATAAAAGGGAAAATACAACCATACTAACCCGATAGCCATCTTCAAAACCAGCCATAAACTCTTGCTTCGTGTGTAGTCTATTAACAAAATCTCTGATACTCTCATGAGCAAAACCACTGGCTTTTCCATGAATAAGAGGCATAATCAAAATATCGGGATGGTCGCTTTTATCTTCTAGATATCGTTCAATAGCCTGATTGTTGGTAAGATCCATGTTAATCATTCCCTTACTTCCCAAAATATTAATCTTTATATCATTCCAATGAGGATTAGTATTAGGAATAATCCAGTTATTTTCTATGGTGGCAATAACTCCATTTTCGAATTCTAATATACTCTGATAAATATCAGGAACGTTAATTCCTCTTTGAGCAAGGACTTTAGAGCGAGACACTGAATAAACACGTGTTACTTCGCTATTAGACAAAAAGCGGAGAGTATCTATAGTGTGACTACCCAAAAACCACAAAATGGAGGATTTTTCTGCCCAAGATAGCATTTGAGTAGGAACATAAATAATATCATTTAAGCGATAATACATAGAGATCAGTTCACCTAGCTCTCCTTTATCTATGCTCTCCTTAGTCACTACAATAGGAGGATTCCAGCGAGTATGAAAGTCTACCATTACCCGAGAATGAGATTTTTGGAAAGCATCCTTCATCGCTTTCAGGTCTTCTCTGTTAGTGGCCAAGGGTTTTTCTACCAGTATATCTTTCCCCGCTTGACAAGCAGCTACAAAAGGTTCCCGATGAGCAAAATCGGGAGTAGTAATTCCTACCGCCTGAATATCAGGGTCCCTTAACAATTTCTCCATATCAGTATACCAACGCTTAGCTCCATATTTTTGTGCCAGGTGACGAGCTTTTTCCTCTACAAGATCACATATTGCAATAAGCTCAGAATAGGGTTCGCTAGAAAAAATTCGAGCGTGAGCCTCTCCCCACGTACCAGCACCAATTACTCCACAACCAATTTTATCCATTTTAATCCTCCTTCAAAATTAACTTCATTTTTTACTCAGATGAGGTAAGCTAAAAATATTTTCCATTACTAGGGCTGCTCCCCAAAGAACTTCCTGTTCTCTGTCCAAGTTACTAATCTCTATTTTTACTTCACCAGCCAATAACCCCAAAGCTTTTTCTTCTACTTCTTTTCTCACCAACCTAAGGAGATTTTCCGGATCGATCCGAGCCATTTCTCCAGTTAAAATTATTTTCTCTGGAGCGAGAACATTAATTAAAAGTGCTGATAATTCTCCAATCAAGGAAAAAGCGTTATATAAAAGCTCTTGAATTCTAAGGTCATCTCTTCTTTCTCTCAAAAAATCAGCAGATGCTGTCTCTCCCTGATATTCTTCTCCCAATTCTTTCATCAAAGAGTAAAGCGATATAGCCGATTCTACACATCCCCTTTTTCCACAAGAACAAACTTTTTCTCCTGGAAGTAGCGCAACGTGCCCTACTTCTCCTGCTCCGCCTCTCAGTCCTCGGTAAACGTGACCATCGATTACTATTCCTGCTCCTATGGCTTCTCCACTATTAATACATATAAAATTCTGTGCTTCTTTCCCTTTTCCAAACCACGTTTCTCCTAAAGTAGCTGCTATAGTACGATTACTAATTATTAGGGGCA
>JARRCQ010000023.1 GCA_029982105.1 Candidatus Atribacteria bacterium
ACGTCGCTGGAGCGTTTTTCTCCGGCGCTATAGTTTTTAGTCTTTCTTATCTATTTTGCTTTTAAAGTTTCTGTCGTAGACTGTTCGCTCCTCGCGATGACAGAAAGATAGGCGTTGTAGACTGTTTTTTGCGGTTAATCATAATAGTTCCAGAAAATAATCGTGGGACACGATGATGTCATAAGGGGGCGTAGCCCCACTGAGGGATATTTTCTCCCTCAGTAATCTTTGTCTTTTAAGTTTTTATCTTTTTTTCTTTTGTTTTTGGGGGTTAATAAGGGGGCTTTGCCCCTTATACTGAGGAAGACGCTTTTTCTTCCTCAGTGGTTTTTCTGTACTTGTTTTTTGAGTTTTTTATGCTTTTTGGGGGTTAATAAGGGGGCTTTGCCCCCTTATAGTCGGGATTATAAAGGGGTACTCCCTACTGAAGGATGCTTTTCCCTTCAGTAGCTTTTGTGGTTAACTTAAACGCTTTTTATAAAAATACTTTGACAAAAGTTAGAGGAGTAGTTTTAATCAGATTATAGGTGTGGTATTATATAAATGATATAACATCATAATCGGGAAGGATAGAAATAGATTTAGGATTTGTTAAGGAGTGAAAAGTAAGGGAGGAGGTGAGGAACTGGTAAATTAGTTTAGAAGTAGTTTTAGTAAATAAATTTTATCATTAAAAGAAAGAGGTGATTTTAGCGTGTTTAAAAGGGTATCCAAATTATTAGTGGTGAGTGTCATTTGTGTGTTGGCTTTGGGTCTGGGTGGCCAGATTTTTGCTCAAAATCCCCCGGTAGTGGGGATTTCTACTGGTTCATCGGGAACTTCTTGGCGAGATATTATGATAGCTGCCTTACAAGAAGTCGGCGATGAATACAAGGCGGCAGGTAAAATCGCTGATTACAAAATAGTGAATAATATTACTAACGGTGATGCTACAGAGCAGGCTAATATCCTTCGTGATTTTATATCTCAGGGAGTAGATATTATTTTAGTAAATCCTAACTCTCCTGATGCACTTAATGGGGTAATAAAAGAAGCCCAGGATGAAGGTATTCTGGTTGTTTCTTTTGATGCTACGGTAACTGCTCCTGATGTTGTTAATATCACCTTAGACCATTATGCTTGGAATATGAAAAACGTAGAATTCATTGCTTCCACCCTCCAAAAAGGGAATGCTATCCAGATTTATGGTTTGGAAGGACATCCAGCAAACAATGATCGTATCAGAGCAACCTATGATGTTCTTGCTAACTACCCCGATATTAGGTTGATTGCTGATACTTCAGGATATTGGGATCAAACCAAAGCTAAAGAGGTCGCGACCCAAATTATTGCTTCTGGCCAGCAAATTGACGCAGTAATTACTCAAGATGGTATGGCATTTGGAGTCTTATCTGCTTTCCTGGATGCCAACAAGCTCCCCAAAGTTATGTATGGTGACCCTGGTACTGCTTTCTTTAAAGAGTGGAAGAAACTGCGAGACCAGGGAGCCGATTTCAAAGCTTGCACTCAGCCTAATCCTCCTGGGATTGGCGGAACTGCCTTCCGTATAGCTTTGCAGCTCTATAACGGAAAAAATTTCAAACCTGGTATTTTGCAAGATAATACCTTCTACTATCAGGTTAGTATGTTCGTTACCGATGAAAACTTTGACGAAGCATGGGAACTTCTAAAAGATAAGCCAGATGACTATCTGTTAAGTGAAATTATGCCTGAAGAGGATGTAGCAGCACTCTTTGAGTGACGAGGTAAATTATTTTTCCCCTTTGAAGAGGTAGCGTTTTGCCTCTTCAAAGGGGAAAAATTCTTATGGGGAAGTTTGTGATCTCCAATTCAGTAAAGATGCCGCGTCGGAGTGAAATGCCTACGAAAAGCAACTATTAGATGGTTACCTGTCGCAAAAATGTGGAGAGTGTTTGATTTGGGAGAGTGAGGGATAAAATGTGGTAGTTTTAGAGGCAATAGGAATTAAAAAACATTTTGGAGGAGTAATAGCTCTTTCCAATGCTAATTTACGCTGTTACCAGGGGAGAATTACTGGTCTTTTAGGAGCTAACGGTTCGGGCAAAAGCACTATGTCTAAGATTATCTGTGGTATTTATCAGGCTGATGGAGGAGAGATAAAGTATAAAGGTAAAGTGGTAAAGTATCGAAGCCCGAGCGAAGCTCGCAAAGACGGAATTGCCATGGTATTTCAAAATCTCAGTTTGGTGGCCGATTTAACTGTTTGGCAAAATATAGTCCTGGGAGCAGAAGAAAGTAATGGTATGTTTTTAGATGATGATAGTGCTAAAGAATTGTCTCAAAAGATTTTAGCTCAACTTCTTCCTGATTTGGACATCAATAAAAAAGTTTCCCAGTTAAATCCAGGAGAAATGCAGATTGTAGAAATAGCCAAAGCTGTTTCCCGAAATCCGCAACTTCTTATCTTAGATGAGCCCACTGCTGCTTTAGAGCAAGCTCAAGTTAGAAACCTTTTTAGCTATATGCGGACCTTGGCTAAAGAAGGAGTAGCTATGATTTTTACTTCTCACCGTCTTTGGGAAGTAATGGAAATTTGTGATGATGTTACCATTTTTAGAAATGGTGAAAATGTAGCCAGTATTGATTTTGAAAAAGAAGGAAAAGACCCGGATAAAATAATAGGCTATATTACTGGGGATGTTCAAAAAAAGAGAGTAGAGGGGAAGCGTGAAAGAATAGTTGGAGAGACAGTTTTGAGCGTTAAAAGCTTGAATTATGGTAGGTCTCTGAAAAATGTGTCATTCGATTTGAAACAAGGAGAAATATTGGGTATAGGAGGGCTTGCTGGGCAAGGGCAAATTGAGTTGATGCATGCTTTAGCTGGTGCCTTTCATAATGTTCGCTGTGATGTTGAGCTAAGAGGGAAAAAAATTAAATTAAATAGACCACTCAATGCTATAAAAGAAGGTGTGGTGTTTGTTCCTGGGGATAAGCAACTGGAGGGTCTTTTTTTAAAGCACTCAGTTTTGTTTAATATTATTTTCCCTAAAACGAGCCTTCCTCATCCTCTCTTCATTCCTTATGAGGAATACCGGAAGGAGTGCGAGGAAATAGTGGATGTTCTTTCTATAAAGGCACCCACTGTTGATGTGCCAGTAGAGACCTTATCAGGTGGAAACCAGCAAAAAGTGGTGGTGGGGAAATGGCTGCCTTTTGACATTAATGTTCTTTTGCTGGCTGACCCAGCTAAAGGTATTGATATTGGAGCAAAAAGAGATTTATATCAATACATTGTAGAACGGGTGCAAAAAAATAATATGAGTGTTATTCTTTATGCTAGTGATAGCGAAGAGTTGATAGAATATTGTGATAGAGTTCTCATAATGTATGAGGGACAAATTGTGGCAAATTTAGAAGGTGAAGACATAAACGAAGATACCATTATTGCCTGTTCTATGCGGGTAAGATAAGGTGTGTGAAAAAATGAATAAAACTAATCAGGGCTCCTCAAAACTCGCTTTGTCGAATTATGTTTTTCGTCCCGAATTTTCCAGTTTATTGATTTTGATAGTTATGTTTGCCATTACCGCCATTTTGCAAGAAAATTTCTTTACTATTAAATCCATAGTCAGAAACATCAATGCTTTTGCTCCATTGATACTTTTATCAATGGGAGCAGCAGTAGTTATTATATCTGGAGGAATAGATCTTTCTGCCGGTGCGGCGCTTTCTCTTTTTACCTGTGTGCTGACCACGGTTATGAAGAAATCTGACCCCATAACTGGAATTTATGCTCTTCTTATTACTTTTGCTGTAGCGATTTTAGTGGGTGTAGTAAATGGTATCGGTATCGGCTATTTAAGAATTCCCCCAGTTATTGTGACTTTTGCTACTTCTTACATATGGTTGGGAATTGGTCTTTTCTTGCGACCTACCCCGGGTGGAGAGTCGGTGGCCTGGTTCAGAATATTCTATAACCCGGGGATGGTAGAAGGAATTTCTCCCCATATTGAACAATTTGGTCGGGTTATTCCTCCTGCTTTAATTCTAATTTTAATAGCTTGCTTTATCTGGTTTATTGTTAGCAAAACCAAGACAGGTAGGTATATCTATGCGGTGGGAAGCAATAACGACAGCGCTTACGCCAGCGGTATTAATACGGCAAAAGTTCAAATGCAGGCTTGCATCATCAACTCGATATTTATTTTTTTGGCTGCTTTGTTTTTTGTGGGACAAAATCAGTCCGGAGATGCAAGAATGGGTGACCCGCTAACTTTGAGGGCTATAGCCTCAGCAATCGTGGGAGGGGTGGCTCTTAGCGGAGGGAAGGGAAGCGTTTATTTTGCCCTGGTAGGTGCTCTAATTCTTAATTTGGTAAACAAAATTATCTTCTTTGCTAACATTTCTACTGCCTACCAGACTTTGGTATCAGGATTAATTGTGATTATTGCCATTGCTGCTCCTGTAGCTTATACCTTATATAGTAAAGAATAATTTTAAGGAGAATGACGGTATGAATTTGGGTATATCATCGTTTTTGGAAAGTTATAAAAAAGTAATTGTGGCTTTTATCTTAATCGTGCTTCTTTTTGCTTTGGGTGGATTAATAGTACCCAACTTCTTGACTGTGGAGCAAGTTTTGTTCACTCTAAAGCTGGCTTCGTTCACCGCTTTATTTGCTCTGTGTCAAATGATCGTAATTGCTGCTGGAGGTGGTGGATTAGATCTATCGGTAGGGTATGCTGCTACTCTTACTGCTGTTCTTACCGCTAGTGTTATGGATGGTCAGAATGCTAATTTGGGAGCTGCTATTTTAATTGCTTTGGCTTTGGGTAGCGCTATAGGTTTAGCTAACGGTGCATTAGCTTCCTTTTTGAATCTTCCTCCTCTCGTCGTAACTATGGCTATGGCGAACATTCTCCAAGGTATTGTTAATGCTTACACAGCAGGAAGAAACATTACCGGAAGGCCTTCACCTATTTTGGCAATTGTCGCCGCCAAATCTACCGGTAGCTTTCCCAATATTCTTTTTATCTTATTGGCTATTACCATTTTAGTGATGATTGTACTTAATAAAACGAAATGGGGGACGATTCTCTTTGGAGTGGGATCTAATGAGACAACCGCATATTTAAGCGGTATCAATGTAAAAGTGGTAAGATGTTTTGCTTTTGTGGTTAGTGGAATACTGGCCAGTCTTACAGGTTTGCTCTTGATTGGTAATATGGGAATTGCTTTCAAAGATATGGCTTCCAACTATGTTATGCCCAGTATCGCTGCAGTTGTGGTAGGCGGAGTGTCAATGAGTGGTGGAGATGGTAATTTTATCGGAGTTATTTTGGGAGCTGTTTTTTTGCAGGCTTTAACCAACTTGTTGATAGCATTTGGTTTGGGTGATGCTGGAAAGTGGTTAGTATTTGGTATTGTGCTTTATGCTCTCCTTTCCTTCTATGCTAGCAATCGCCGCAGCCGATGAAAAAGATTATCAGGAGAGGGTAATTCAAGGCTTATAAGGGTAGACATGCTTCTGAGCATATAAAGAGTTGTGTTTTCTAAAGATATTAAGTGTTTTCCAAACAGCTTTTTGTATATGTTAGTGTAAATTTATCATAGTACCGTAACCATAAAACTAAAAGGAAAAAGAAGAATGAAACTTAAACATCTCCACTACTTTGCTGGTCTATATCCCAGAGAGAAAGAAAACCTATGGTTTGAAGTATTAGATTACCTATATACATTATGACTTAGAAGCTACAGAGAAAATATTTATCTCAGGAGATGGAGCTTCCTGGATTAAGAAAGGATTAGAGATTATCCCCGAAAGTCTCTTTGTCTTAGACCGTTTCCATTTAGAAAAATATCTCCAGGAAGGTTTAAGCAGATACCCCTCTACTTATCTTGAGGTAAGGAGTGCCATGGAAAGAAGAGATAAAGAGAAAGTAAAAGTTCTCCTTAAGAATGCTCAGAAAGCTACCCCAGAAGAAAAGGAGGTGAAGAAACTCCGGGTTTTAAAAAGGTATCTTATGAATAACTGGGAAGGTATTATCGTCTACCAAGAATATTCTCATCTCTCCTTAGGAGGAAGTGCTGAAGGTCATGTAAGTCATATATTGTCTGCCCGTCTTACGAGGCGCCCAGGGGCTGGAGTAAGAAAGGTGTAGACCATATGAGTTACCTGAGAGCTATGAAAGCTAATGGCTATTCAGCTAAAGCTTCCTACTTAAGAGCTCATCCTCAGTTTCTTCCTACTTTTACTCTGGATGAAGAAACCATAACCCAAGAGAGAAAGAGAAAAAGAAGTCTTCCGAGAAATCTATAACCACATTCCCATCCTCAAAGGACCAGTTACTAACTTCTCTTCAGTTACGAAAGTTTAACTCAAGACTTTTCCTGGATGGGTGGTTCTATTTAATTATGATACTATCTAATACTGAATGGAGAGAGTCTCAAAAAGCTAATAACAGAGGGAAAAATAAAAATACTCCTACAATGAGTTGACACTATCATAGAGCCTTCGCCCCCTTGACGAAGATAAGAAATTGTGCTTAAATTCGATATAAGTTAAATAAAGGAAGCGATGATGAGGGAGAGTAGCCTTTGTCCTTCAGCTACAGAGAGCCAGGGTAGGTGGGAGCCTGGTGTTGGAGAAAAAGGTGAATGGGCCTCAGAGTAGCTCATCGAAAGGGAGTATCCCGAGTAGACTGAGACGGTTCTTTCCCGCTAAAGAAAGTAGGTATAGTAGTTTTTGTACCGAAAGAGTGAACGGTTAGCGCCGTTAATGAGAGTGGTACCGCGAGTTTAAGCCCTCGTCTCTTGACGAGGGCTTTTTTTATGGGAGGAAAACATGGAGGTAAAACCAGATAGGGAAAAATTCAAAAAATTGTCGGCTGAGGGTTATGATTTTATTCCCCTTTATGCTGAGCAATTAGCGGATCGACTTACTCCGGTGTCGTTAGTAGACAAATTTCGGATGGAAACCCCCCTAATTTTATTAGAAAGTGCGGAAAGGGGAGAAAAATGGGGACGTTATTCTTTTTTAATCTGGGGAGGAGAGGAAATAAAAATAGAAGACTTTACGGACATTATCTCCCTTTTAGAGAGAGAATTTCCTTCTTATTCGGTTTATCCTGAACCTTCCCTTCCTTTTATAGGAGGAGCAGTGGGTTTTTTAAGCTATGACGCAGTGAAGACCTGGGAGAAGACTATTCCTCGCCGAAAGACAAGCTATCCCTTAGCTTATTGGATGAAGAGCAACCGTTTTCTCTATTTTGACCATTTAAAGCATCTTTTGGGAGCAGTATATGTAGCCCGGAGAGGTGAAGAAGAAGATTATAATCAGGGTAAACAATGGATAGAAGAAACTTATGAGAAGTTGAATCACTCGTTTTCTCCTTCTTCCTTTTTTGAAACCAAAGAAGAAGTGAAGTGTTCTCTCAACCAAGAGGAGTTTATAGAGAAAGTAGAGAAAGTGAAAGACTTTATCCGAGAAGGGCATGCTTCTCAGGTAGTCATTTCTCAACGTTTTTCTCAACTTTTTTCTGGAGATCCTTTTATTCCTTATCGATTTTTGCGCTCGATAAATCCCTCCCCCTATCTTTTTTATTTGAAAACTGATCAATTTCAAATAGCTGGTTCTTCTCCGGAAATGCTCATAAAAATAGAGAAGGAAAAAATCTTCACTAAACCTATTGCTGGAACAAGAAAGAGATTGCCTTCTCTTCCCGAAGAAGTAATAGTAGAAGATTTGCTCCATGATGAGAAAGAGATTGCTGAGCACGTGATGCTCTTAGATTTGGGAAGAAATGATTTAGGAAGAGTGTGCGAGAGAGGAACAGTACAGGTGGAAAAATTTATGGATGTAGAACGTTATTCTCATGTTTTCCATATCGTCTCTACCGTTTCCGGTAATTTAGTTCCTCGCCTTTCTCCCTGGAGGGCACTGCAGGCATCTTTCCCTGCAGGAACAGTGAGTGGAGCACCTAAGGTTAGAGCTATGGAGATAATTGAGGAATTAGAGCCTCTCCCTCGAGGACCTTATGCTGGAGCGTTAGGTTATGTAAGCCTAAACGGTAACCTGGATACCTGCATTATTATCCGCAGCATCTTTTTTCGGGAAGGAAGAGCGGAAGTTCAAGCAGGAGCAGGTATTGTTTATGATTCTATCCCTCAGAAAGAGTATGAAGAAGTACGAAGTAAAGCTGAAGCTTTACTTTTAGCTTTAAATTTAGCTGGAAGGAGGAATGATTAATGATTCTTTTGATTGATAATTATGATTCTTTTACCTATAACTTGGTTCAGTATTTAGGAGAATTAACTGAAGAAGAGATCAGAGTATTCCGTAACGACGAGATTTCCATCTCGGAAGCAGAGCAAATGAAACCAACGAGGATTGTTATTTCTCCTGGTCCTAAGGACCCCCAAGAGGCGGGAATTAGTAATGAGATAATTTCTCGTTTCTTCTCTATCCCTACTTTAGGGGTGTGTCTTTGGCCATCAGTGTATTGCTTACGTTGAAGGGGGAAAAGTAGTAAAGGCTGCTCAACCTTACCATGGCAAGAAGTCTTTAGTCCATCTTCTTCCCTCTCCTCTTTTCCGAGAATTACCTTCTCAAATCTGGGTGGGTAGATATCACTCCCTCATTGTTGAACGAAAAAGTTTGCCACCTTCTTTAAAGGTCGTTGCCCAAACAGAAAGCGGAGAAATAATGGCTCTGCAGCATATTTCTCGTCCTCTTTTTGGAGTGCAATTTCACCCCGAGTCAGTTTTAACTCCTCAAGGGAAGATAATTTTAAAGAATTTTTTGGAGGTGGCACCATTATGTTAAAGACTGCTCGAGATTTTTTGGAGTACATAATAGAAGGTAAAAGGATGAGTAGAAAAGAATCTTATTCTCTGATGAGAGGCCTAATGGAAGGGGAATTTACTTCTTCCCAGATGGGAGCACTTCTCTCTTCTCTGCGGATGCGCAAAGAAGATGGAGAAGAAATTGCCGGGTTTGCGGAAGCGATGAGAGAAAAAGCAATGAATTTTTCGGTTTCTTCTCTTTCTGTGGCTGATAATTGCGGAACAGGCGGAGATGGACAGGGAACTTTTAATATTTCTACCGCTTCGGCTTTTGTAGCCTTATCTTCCGGGCTAAAAATAGTAAAACACGGTAATCGTTCAGTTTCCAGCCATTGTGGCAGCGCAGATTTACTGGAAAGCTTGGGGATAAAAGTAGATATGGAAAGAGAAAAAATGCAGACTCTTTTTGAAGAAACAGGCTTTGCTTTTCTTTATGCACCGCTTTATCATCCTGCTACGCGGACAGTGCAAGGAGTAAGAAAAGAACTGGGAATTCGAACCATTTTTAATCTTTTAGGCCCTCTTACCAATCCTTGTCCTATGGATTATAAACTGGTGGGCGTTTACTCTCCGGAACTTATTGAACCTGTAGCTTCAACTTTAGTTACTCTGGGAGTAAAAAGGGGATTAGTGGTATGGGGAGAGCCCGGGGTAGATGAGATAAGTATAACTGGAGAAACTAAATTGGCTTTTGTGGAAGGAAGCAAAATAACTTTTTCTTCTTTTCATCCTGAAGAAGTAGGTTTTCCAATAAGGAATATAGAAGAGCTAAAAGGAGGGACACCTGCTGAGAACGCTCAGATCTTTATAAATATTCTAAAAGGAGAAGAAAAAGGAGCACGGAGAGAAGCAGTAATTCTAAATAGTGCTTTTTTAATCTGGATAGGAGAAAAAGCTCCAGATTTAGAAGAAGCTATAGAAAGAGTAGAAGAAGCACTCCACTCTGGAAGAGCGCTGCAAACATTACACCAGGTGGTAAAGATAAGTGGAGCTTTGGGAGGAGAATAATGGAAGGGTTTTTGGAAAAAATAGTAATGGGAAAGAAAAAAAGGCTTCTGGAAGGGAAACAGTATTCTCCTCGGGAAGTAGTAGATATATTTAGTGAACGAGAGAAGAAGAATAATTTTCTTCTCTCCTCTCTGAGGAACTCACCTGGTCCGAATATCATAGCCGAGATTAAGAAAGCTTCCCCTTCTCGAGGGCTACTGATAGAAGGAAGTTTTATCTCTTTCTTAGAAGAGTACGAAGAAGGTGAAGCAAAAGTAATTTCGGTAGTGACTGAAGAAGATTATTTTCGGGGAAGCATAGAGATGTTTAAGGAAGTAAGGAAGCTTACTTCTCTTCCTCTTCTCCGTAAAGATTTCGTAATAGAAGAAACCCAAATTTACGAATCAGCGCAAAATGGAGCAGATGCTCTCCTTTTGATTACTCGCCTTCTCTCCCGGGAACGGCTGCAGCGTTTTGTTTACCTCTGCAACCTTTTCCATCTTCTCCCTTGGGTGGAAGTTCATGATGAGGAAGATGTAGAAAAAGCGCTACAGGCTCATGCTCCCTTAATTGGCATCAACAATCGTAACCTGGATACTTTTCAAGTTTCTCTTCAAGTGTCAGAGCGACTTTGCCGAAGAATTCCTCCTTCAGTAGTAGTGGTGGCAGAAAGTGGAATTAAAAGTAAAAGTGATATAGAAAGATTGATGGATAAAGGGATAAACAATTTTTTGATAGGAGAAACTTTAATTACTTCCTGTCATCCAGCTGATAAACTAAGGGAACTTCGAGGAGGAGTGAGAGTTGCCCAAAGTTAAAGTTTGTGGGATTAAAGAAAAAAGCGATGCCTTGCTATTAAGTGAATTACCTCTCTGGGCTTTAGGCTTTATTTTAGTGGAGGATAGCCCTCGTTTTATTCCTCCAGATAAAGCGAAAGAGATAGTTCGCTTTCTACCTTCTTGGATAATAAAAGTGGGAGTTTTTCAAAATCAAAGCGTAGAAGAAGTGGAAAAACTACGGGATTTTTGTGACTTTGATTTAGTGCAATTACACGGTAAGGAAAGTCCTGCCTTTTGTGAAAAGTTAGGGAAAGGAGTGATTAAGACTTTTTCTGTAGGGGAAGATTTTGATGTTGCTATGGTAGAAGAATACCTTCCAGTAGTGGATTTCCTGCTTTTTGATAGTAAAAAAGGAGGAAGTGGATTAACTTTCCCCTGGAAAAAGATAAAGGGGATAAATTTTCCTAAGCCCATAATAATCGGGGGAGGGTTAAGAGAGGAAAATGTCTGGCAGTGTCTTTCTCTTTTGCGTCCTTTTGCTTTAGATTTGAACAGTGGAGTAGAAGTTTACCCCGGAAAAAAGGACGGGGTAAAAGTGAAAAGAATTTTGGAAAAAATAGGAGGAAAATGAAATGGAAAATACAGGATTTTTCGGAGAATTTGGAGGTAAGTTTGTTCCAGAAATTCTAATTCATCCTTTAAAGGAATTAGAAGAAGCTTATGAATATTACCGAAGGGATAAGAAATTCCAGGAGGAATTAAACTATTACCTGAAAGATTATGCTGGAAGACCTACTCCTCTTTATTTAGCAGAGCGCTTAACCGAATCCTGGAAAGGAGCACGAGTTTATCTAAAAAGAGAGGACTTAAACCATACTGGCTCTCACAAAATAAATAATACTTTGGGTCAGGCATTGTTGGCTAAGAAAATGGGTAAAAAGAGAATCATTGCCGAAACCGGAGCAGGACAGCACGGAGTAGCTACTGCTACTGTTGCCTCTCTTTTGGGTTTAGAGTGTGAAGTTTATATGGGAGCAAAAGATGTGGAGAGGCAAAAGCTTAATGCTTTTCGTATGAAGATACTGGGAGCAGAGGTAATTCCGGTTTACAGTGGAAGTCAGACCTTAAAAGATGCTATAAATGAGGCTATGAGAGATTGGGTGAGAAATTTGGACACTACCCACTACGTTATCGGCTCCGTTGTAGGACCTCATCCTTATCCTCAGATGGTGCGTGATTTTCAATCAGTAATTGGTAGAGAGACTAAGCAACAAATAATGGAGAAAGAAGGTAGACTTCCCGACTACGTTTTAGCTTGTGTAGGGGGAGGAAGTAATGCTATGGGAATGTTTTACGAGTTTGTTCCTGAAAATGTAGCTCTTATAGGAGTGGAAGCAGGAGGACAAGGAATAGAGACGGGAAAACATGCTGCCAGTATCGGAGGAGGAAGAAAAGGCATTCTTCACGGGAGTCTGAGCTATGTGTTACAGGATGAGTTTGGACAAATTCAAGAGACTCATTCTGTATCTGCTGGTCTTGACTATCCTGGGGTAGGACCAGAGCACAGCTATCTTTTCTCTTCTGGCCGGGCTCAATATGTTTCAGTTACTGATGA
>JARRCQ010000024.1 GCA_029982105.1 Candidatus Atribacteria bacterium
AAAGAGGTGCTTTTACCATTGCTGAGTCTCCTTTGGTAAAGACTGCTCTTTTTGGAGAAGACCCTAACTGGGGAAGAATTTTGGCTGCTTTAGGACGTAGTGGAATAGAGATAGTTCCTCATCAGATTACTTTAGAAATTAATGGAGTTACTTTGGTGGAAAGAGGAATAAAAGCTAAAGAAGTGGCAAGAGAACAAGGTCAAGAGGCAATGAAGAAGAAAGAGCTTGAAATTGTCGTCGACCTGGGAATAGGAGAAGGGAGCTTTGAAGTTTGGACTTGTGATTTATCTTTTGACTATGTAAAAATAAATAGCCATTATAGTTAAAGGCAGCCTACGGCGTAAAATTAAAAAGATAGAAAAAGCAGAAAAACTACTGAGGAAGGAAAGCATCTTCCTCAGGGCCTACGACGTAAACTTTAAAGGCAAAATAGATGAGAAAGACTAAAAACTACAGCGCTGGAAAACAACACTCCAGCGTGCCTACAGTGTAAGATAAAAGAGGGATTAAAATTATAAGGGAAAATTACATAATTTTTGTGATTAGCTCTTATTCTCTATATAAATTAGGAGGATAAAATTATGGAAATAGTGATTAAAATTGGGGGTAAAAATATAGATTTTCAGAACGAAAACTATTTTAAAGTGCTTGTCCCATTGATTCGGGAGGGAATGAAATTAGCTTTGGTGCATGGAGGAGGGCCTCAGATTAGCAAATTCTTAGAAAAAGAAGGCAGAGAAACTCGATTTATAGAAGGTTTACGAGTTACTCCTCCTCAGGATATGGAGATAATCGAGATGGTCTTAAGTGGTCTTTTAAATAAAATGTTAGTGGGTATTTTTCATCATCAGGGAATCCCTGCTTGTGGGATAAGTGGAAAAGACGGTTTTTTATTTGAAGGGGAAAAATATTATCTTGCCTCTGAAGACAAAAAGGTAGATCTGGGAAGAGTAGGGGAAGTAAAAAAAGTAAATCCTCGTCTAGTGCAAGTTTTATGGGATGGTGGATTTTTACCCATTATCTCTCCGGTAGCAGCCGATAAGGAAGGAGAGAGCTTGAACGTGAATGCTGACTGGGCCGCAGCTCGTCTGGCTATAGCCTTGAGAGCTGAGAAGTTATTTCTCTTTTCCGATGTTCCGGGAGTTTTACGGGATATGGGAGATAAGAATTCCCTAATTGAAGTTTTACCTTTGGGGGAAATTGAAACTTTAAAAGAAGAGGGAAAAATTCAAGGAGGTATGATTCCTAAGCTCAAAATGGCTGAAGAAGCTCTCCGAGGTGGGGTAAAAGAAGTATTTATAGGTGAGGGTAAAGAGATGGAAAATCTTTCTTTGTTTTTGTCGGGAGGAAAAATGAGAGGAACAAGAGTGGTACTGTAAAGACAGTCTACGGTGCTTTTCTTCTATCATTGTAAGAGTTGTATTTTCGTCTCCTGTAGCGATCAGTTTTTAGCGAGTAAACTGTAGCTTACTTATAAATTAAAAGAACTGGAGAGTATAAGCGGTAAAATTAAAATTTAGTTTAAAAACACAGGGGATTTCGGAGTTTCTGGAAACATTAATATAGAGAGAAGGTGAAATGGGTGACTTCTTCAGAGATTATGGAAAAAGAAGCACGTTATTTTTTAGGAACTTATAATCGTTTACCGGTGGTATTAGAGCGAGGAGAAGGATGTTACGTCTTTGATGTGGAAGGAAAAAGATATTTAGACCTGATGGCGGGAATTGCTGTTAATGTTTTAGGTTATTCCTTCCCTCCTCTTCGGGAAGCTATAAAAGAAGAAGTAGATAAATTGCTCCATGCTTCCAACCTCTACTATAGTGTACCTCAAGTAGAATTGGCAGAACGTCTGGTAGAAAAATCTGGTTTCTCTCGGGTATTTTTGGTTAACAGCGGTGCGGAAGCCAACGAAGTAGCACTGAAAATGTCTCGATTTTACCGCAAGAGACAATATGGTAAGGGCTATAAGTTTATTTCTTTTTATCGCTCTTTTCATGGAAGAACTCTTTTAACTTTAGGTCTTACTGCTCAAGAGAAGTTTCACAAGGATTTAGACCCCTTTCCTCCCGGGATAGAATATGCTATTCTTAATGATTTGGAAAGTGTAGAAAAAGTTCTCGACGACGAGGTGTGTGCCATAATAGTAGAGCCAGTACAGGGAGAAGGAGGAATTTATCCCTGTGAGAAGGAGTTTTTGAGAGGTTTAAGGAAATTATGCGACGAGAAAAATCTGGTTTTAATTTTTGATGAAGTGCAATGTGGAATAGGAAGATTGGGAAAGTTCTTCGCTTTTGAAAGTTTTGGCGTAAAACCGGATATAATTACTTTGGCAAAAGGGTTAGGTGGAGGCTTACCCTTAGGGGCAGTTTTAGTTAATCAGAAAATTGCTGCTTCAGTTCATCGAGGAGACCAAGGAAGCACTTTTGGAGGAAACCCGGTATGTGCGCGGGCAGCCTGTGTGGTGGTAGATAAAGTGAGTCAGGAAAGTTTTCTCTCGGCAGTAAGAGAAAGAGGTGAATATTTTAAGGAACAGCTAAAGGAATTAACATCTGTTTTTTCTGAGGTAACTGAAGTTCGAGGCGAGGGTTTGATGCTGGGTATGGAAGTTCCCAGAAAAGCAAAAAAAATTGCTGAAGAGATGCTCAAAGAAGGGGTTTTAGTCAATGCTTGCAATGATGATACAGTGAGGTTTTTACCCCCTTTAGTTATTCGTAGAGAAGAAATAGACGAGGGAATAGAGGCATTAAAGAGAGTTTTGGAAAGGATATAAGTTAGAAAGGGAGGACTTAAAATGGGTCAACAAAAAGTAGTTTTAGCTTATTCAGGAGGATTAGATACTTCGGTGGCTATTCGGTGGCTGGAAGAGAATTTTGATGCTGAAGTTTATGCTCTTACTCTGGATTTAGGTCAAGGCAAAGATGTAGAAGAGGTGCGCAAAAAAGCCTTAAGTATTGGAGCAAAAGAGGCTCTGGTTTTTGATGCTCGAGAGGAATTTTTGAGTGACTATGTATTGCCTGCTCTTTGGGCGCAGGCAATTTATGAAGATAGATATCCTCTGGCTACTGCTCTTTCTCGTCCTTTGATTGCCAAATACTTGGTTAAAGTAGCGGAAGAAAAAGGGGCGACTATGATAGCTCATGGTTGTACAGGAAAAGGTAATGACCAAGTACGTATTGAAGTTTCAGTGATGGCTTTAAATCCTAATTTGCAAGTGATTGCTCCTGCTCGACAATGGGGTTGGTCAAGGGAAGAAGAGATTGAATATGCTCATGCCAATGGTATTCCAGTTCCTACTACTTTAGAGCAGCCTTATAGTATTGACCAAAATATTTGGGGAAGAAGTATTGAATGTGGAATTTTAGAAGATCCCTTAATTGAACCTCCAGAAGAGGTATTTGAGTGGACGAAAGACCCTAAAAGTGCTCCTTCTGAGCCTACTTATTTAGAAATCGGATTTGAAGAAGGAGTGCCTCGACTTTTAGGAGGGAAGTATTATTCCCTTTTGAGTTTGGTAGAGGAATTGAATAGAGTAGGTGGTGAAAACGGCTTTGGTCGGGTGGATCATGTGGAAAACCGATTAGTGGGCATAAAGTCTCGAGAGATTTATGAATGTCCGGCAGCTTTGATTCTTATGGAAGCTTATCGCGACCTCCAAAACCTGGTTCTTCCTCGGGAAGTAATTCACTTTAAACCCCATTTGGAAGAAGAATATGCTCAACTGGTGTATGAGGGTCTTTGGTATTCGCCTCTCCGAGAAGCTTTGGATGCTTTTATGAAGTCCTTTTTATCCCGGATGACAGGGATAGTAAGAATTAAACTTTATAAAGGAAGTATGCAGGTAGTGGGAAGAAAGTCAGAATACTCTTTATATGATTGGGGATTAGCTACCTATGACCGGGGGGATTTATTTGACCATCGCGCCAGCGAAGGCTTTATTAAAATATGGGGTCTTCCTACTCGAGTACAAGCGAGCTTAGAGAAAAGGAAAAGCTTATGACCAATCTATGGGGGAGTCGGATGGAGAAAGATTTAGACCGGGAAGTAAAAGAATTTTCTACTTCTATCCCGGAAGACTTTCTCCTCTATAAGTATGACGTATGGGGAAGTGCTGCTCACTGTAAGATGTTAGAAAAAGTAGGGATGATATCGGAGAAAGAAAGCAAGGAGATTTTGCGAGGTTTGCGAGAAATTTTTCGAGAAATAGAAGAAGGGAAAATAGATCCTTCGCCTTTTGAAGATATACATAGTCTGGTAGAAATTCGTCTTCGGGATATGATAGGAGAAGAAATAGGGGGTAAGCTTCATACTGCTCGTAGCCGTAATGACCAGGTGGTTTTAGATGAACGGCTATTTTTACGAGAAAAAATAGGAGAAATGGCAGAAGGGATTAACTTTGTTCAAGAGGCTTTATTGCAAAAAGCTCAGGAAAATAAAGATGTGGTGATGCCTGGTTATACCCATCTTCAGCCTGCACAACCAGTTCTTTTTGCCCACCATCTTTTGGCTTATTTTTTTATGCTTCAAAGAGATGTAGAAAGATTGGAAGATGCTCGAAAAAGAGTAAACGTGCTTCCTTTAGGATCGGGAGCGCTATCTGGGACTTCGCTACCTATCGATAGAGAATACGTGGCTAAACTTCTATCTTTTCCCCGAGTACAGGAAAATAGTATGGATGCTGTATCAGACCGAGATTTTATTCTGGAAATTTTAGGAGCTTTATCTATACTGTTTCTTCATCTCAGCAGGTGGGGAGAGGAGATAGTTTTATGGAGTTCGCCGGCTTTTAATTTTTTAGAAATTGATGATGCTTTTACGACTGGCTCAAGTATTATGCCTCAGAAGAAAAACCCTGATGTGGCGGAGCTTCTACGAGGAAAAACAGGTGAGGTAGTAAGCTCCTGGGTTAGTTTAACTATCACCTTAAAAGGATTACCTCTTACTTATAATCGAGATTTGCAGCAGGATAAACCTCCTCTTTTCCGGGCAGTGAGAGAAACTCTTTCTTCTCTTCATATAGCTGCGCGCCTCACTCAAAATGTGTTTCCCAATCGAGAGAGTATGAAGAAAGCTCTGTCTATTGGTTTTTTAACTGCCACTGATTTATGTGAGTATTTAGTGGAGCAAGGAGTTCCTTTCCGTCAAGCTCATGCTTGGGTGGGAGAAATAGTGAAAAAGCTTTCTTCTACCGGGAAGTGTTTGAGGGATTTGAGAAAGGAAGACTGGGGAGAATATCAGAACCTGTTTCCTCAAAACTGGGAAGAGATAATAGATGAAGAAAAATCGGTGAGAAGAAAGGCCTCACAAGGTAGCACCTCCCCGCAAGAAGTGGAAAAAGAGATAAAAAAAGGTAAAGAGCTTTTAGCTCAATCTCGGGAACTTGTCTATTCCTGGAGAAGGAGAGAGAAAGAAAGTTGGGAAAATTTGGTAGGTGAAAACTGTGTCTTCTAATGTGCCAGATATATTAAAAAAAGCTCAGGAAAAGAATATCAACTTTGTTCGCTTGCAATTTGTAGATGTTTTAGGCAGAGCTAAAAATGTGGAGATTCCCATTAAAAGATTGCCTGTTGCTTTAGAAGAGGGAGTTAATTTTGATGGTTCTTCTATCCAGGGTTTTGTTAGAATTGAAGAATCAGATATGAAGTTAGTGCCCGACCCAGATACTTTTATTATTTGTCCCTGGGAAGAGGACTCAGTAGCTCGGATTATTTGTGATGTCCAGCGAGCAGATGGTAGTGTTTTCGAGGGATGTTCTCGTACTAATTTAAAAAGAGTGTTAAAGGAAATAGAACAAAAGGGATGGGACTTTAAAGTAGGTACGGAGGCAGAGTTTTTCATATTAAAGTATGAAAAACAGAAAGTTGTGGTAAGCGATAGAGGAAGTTATTTTGACCTTCTACCTTTAGATTTAGAAGAGAGCTTGCGTCGGGATATGGTGATTGCTCTTGAGGATTTGGGATTTAATATTGAGGCTTCTCATCATGAAGTAGCTCCCTCTCAGCATGAAATTGATTTTGAATATAATAAGGCGTTAAAAATTGCTGATAACTTAATAACTTTGAAATTAGCAGTGAAAACTTTGGCTCTTAAAGCAGGGTTATGTGCTACCTTTATGCCTAAACCTCTTTACGGGGTACCAGGATCAGGCATGCATACTCACCTTTCTCTGTTTCAGGGGGAGGAAAATATATTCTATGATCCAACAACACCCGATGGCTTAAGTAAAATTGCTCGAGGATTCATTGCTGGTCTTTTGCAACACGCCCCGGCTATAACTGCTATAACTAATCCCTTAGTTAATTCTTATAAACGTTTGGTTCCTGGATACGAAGCTCCAGTTTATATCGCTTGGGCAGAAAAAAATCGTAGTCCTTTAGTGCGAGTTCCTCCTCAACGAGGGAAGAAAACCAGAGCAGAACTGCGCAGTCCTGACCCTTCTTGCAATCCTTATTTAGCTTTGGCTGCTATCTTGAAAGCGGGAATAGACGGAGTAGATAAGGAGTTAGACCCGGGTAAGCCTTGCAACAGTATCAATCTTTATCATATGAGTGGTGAGGAGCGAGAGGATTTGAATATTCGCAATCTCCCTCGAAGTTTACGAGAGGCTCTGGAAGAGTTAGAAAAAGACCCAGTGGTACAAGAAGCTCTCACTCCTCATATTTTAGATTTCTTTTTAGAAGCTAAATACCAGGAATGGGAAGAGTTTGAGCGCATCGTTCATCCGTGGGAATTGGAGAGGTATTTAGAGCTATACTAATCATTTCTCCAACAAAATATAGAGAGCTGCTATATCTGAAGGAGTAACTCCTGCCACCCGGGCCGCTTGTCCTAAGGTGGCAGGTTTTACTTTTTGTAGTTTTTCCCGTGCTTCCCGAGAAATCACGGGGAGGGAAGAAAAGTCAAAATCAGGAGGAATGGTTTTGTTTTCCATTTTCTTAAACTCTTCTATTTCTCTTTTTTGCCGCTCGATGTATCCTCGATATTTTATTTCTATCTCTACTTCTTCAATCACTTGAGATTCGAGAAATGGCCTTTCTGGGTCAAAAGGAGCTAAATCGAAGTAATTAATTTCTGGGCGAGTAAGAAGAGCGCTGGCTTTTGTTGCTTCTTTTATCGGATTGGTTCCTTTTTTAGCTAGTAAGCTCTGAAGCTGAGGAGTGGGAGGGATAATAAGGTGAGAGAGGCGTTCAATTTCTTTTTGGATTTCCCCTCTCTTTTTCTCTACCCGCTTATGTTCTTTTTTGTTTATTATTCCTCGCTCATAAGCATAAGATTCAAGACGAAGGTCGGCGTTGCTGTGGCGAACAACTAAGCGAAACTCCACTTTCCCGGTGCGTAACCTATAAGGTTCATCTACTCCTTTGGTTACTAAGTCATCAATCATAACTCCAATATAGCTTTCATCTCGCTGAAGGATTAAGGGAGGTAGATTTTTGACATAACTTGCAGCATTAATCCCCGCTATTATACCCTGTCCTGCTGCTTCTTCGTATCCTGATGTTCCATTAATTTGTCCAGCCAAAAATAAACCGGGAATTTCTCGACACTCAAGAGAGGCTCGCAATTGATCGGGTAAAACGTAATCATATTCAATTCCATACCCCGGTCTTATTATGTGTGCTTGTTCTAAGCCAGCTATAGAATGGACTATTTCCCATTGGATTTCTTCTGGTAGCGAAGTAAAAAGACCTTGAACATAAATTTCGTTGCTTTCCTCTCCCTCTGGCTCCAAAAAAAGGAGATGGTTGTCTCTTTCGGGAAACCGATAAACTTTATCTTCTAAAGAAGGACATTCTCGCACAGAAGAGGTGTCAGCAACTGAGTAGAGGAGAGGAGAGCGATGGAAGTTAGATTTTATGATATCACAAGTTTTTTTGGAAGTATGAGCGATAAAAACCGATGCTCCTTTATAAACCCTAGGAAATCCGGTAAAAGAGAAGCACAGAGGTTCTTCATCGCTTTTTTGTTCTTCTAATAAAGAAAAATCTATAGTTCTTCGGTCTAATCGGGGGGGAGTGCAAGTATTAAGCCGGCCTAATTGTAGTCCCATCTGACGCAAATTAGAAGCCAAATCTACCGAGGGGAATTCTCCTTGCCTTCCGGCGGGGTAGCTTAGTTCTCCAATTTTTATTACTCCATTTAAGAAAGTGCCAGTGCATAAGACTACAGCCGGAGCGAAAAAAGTGGTTTGGTTTTTCACTTTTACTCCTTTCACTTTCCCTTTTTCATCTTGTAATATTTCGGTAGCTTCTCCCTGAAAAATATGGAGATTGGGCATACTTTCTAAAAATTTTCTCATAATTAAACTGTATAGGTCTCGTTTGGTTTGAGCTCGCAGGGTTTGTACCGCTGGTCCTTTTCCAGTATTAACTTTCCTTATGTGGATAGTAGAAAGGTCAGTAACTTTAGCTATTAACCCCCCTAAAGCATCTACCTCCCTTACTACTTGTCCTTTCCCTGGTCCTCCAATAGCCGGATTACAAGGCATAAGAGCTAAATGATGAATAGTAGTAGTTAAAAGAAGAGTTTTTTCTCCCATTCGAGCCGAAACGTAGGCAGCTTCGCAACCGGCATGCCCTCCTCCAATTACAATCACATCGTAGTCTTTTTCCATAAATTCTCCCTTAAAATTAATGTCGGAAATGGCGAATTCCAGTAAAAATCATACTAATCCCTAATCTATTGCAAGCCTGGATAGAATCTTCATCTCTGATGGATCCACCAGGCTGAATGATAGCAGTGATTCCATTTTTCCCTGCTTCTTCTACCACATCAGGGAAAGGAAAGAAAGCATCGGAAGCTAAAACTGCTCCTTTTTCTCGCCCTTGCGCTTTAAGAATGGCTATATATAGAGCATCAATTCTACTCATCTGCCCCGCTCCAACTCCCACTGTTTGTCGGTCTTTAGCTAATACGATGGCATTGGATTTAACATGTTTAGCTACCTTCCAGGCAAATAATAAATCTTCTTCCTCTTGAGGAGTAGGTTTTTTCTCCGTTACTACTTGTAGCTTATCCTTATCCAGGTCAATTATATCTTTATCTTGTAAGAGAAACCCTCCATCTACTTTTTTTAAGTCAAAATACGCAGGGGAAGATAAGGGAGCTTTAATAATTCGCAAATTCTTCTTGGAAGAAAAAATTTCTTGGGCACCTTCTTCGTATTCTGGAGCAATGACCACTTCTATAAACAATTTCCTGAAGATTTCAGCACTTTCTTTATCTACCGAACGATTAAAAGCTACAATCCCTCCATAGGCCGACACTGGGTCTCCAGAAAGCGCTTTTTGAGCAGCTACTGAAAGGTTGGAATCAGTTGCTACTCCACAAGGATTATTGTGTTTTACTATTACCACTGCTGGTTCTTCGTATTCTCTAACCAAACCGAAGGCAGCTTGGACATCGTAAAGATTGTTAAAAGAGAGTTCTTTCCCTCCCCAGTGCTCCATATGTCTCATAAAACCTTGAGAATCCAAAGATAAGTCTTCATAAAAAGCTCCTCGTTGGTGGGGATTTTCTCCATAGCGAAGAGGGTATTTTTTGCGAAGTAACAGGGAAAATTGAGGATAAAAAGGTTCTTCTTCAGGATAAGTAAGTTTAGTGAGGTAATTGGCAATATGGCTATCATAAGCTGAAGTCTGCAAAAAAGCCTCTATAGCCCACTGTTGAGATTTTTCTTCGGGAAAAGCTCCTCCGTTTTTGGTCATTTCTTCCATTAATTCTTGATATTGACCAGGGGAAGACACTACTACCACATATCGGAAATTCTTAGCTGAGGCACGAAGGAGAGTGATTCCTCCAATATCAATTTCTTCTACTACTTTCTCTAAAGAAGTTTCTCCTTGTTCTACCATTTTTAGGAAAGGATAGAGATTACATACCACCAGGTCTAAGGGTTTAATGTGATGTTTTTGCAAGTCTTCTTGGTCTTTGGGGTAGTCTCTTCGGGCTAATATTCCTCCCTCGATTACCGGATGTAAGGTTTTTACTCGTCCTCCCAGTATTTCTGGAAACCCGGTGAGCTCCGAAACTTCTTTTACCTCTATTCCTAAATTATGGATAAATTTAGCTGTTCCACCAGTTGCAATTATTTCCACTCCTTGCTTTTGTAAAAAGGGAGCTAACTCCTCTAAGCCGGTTTTATCAGAAACACTAATTAAAGCCGTATTTATTTTAATCAATCTTTTCACCTCCCGAATCTAGGTTTGGTTTTTTCGAAACTCTAAAAATTCCTACTTTAACCCTGGTTAAATGTCTGCTGAGCTTAGTTTATTATATCAGAAGATAGAAGGGCTTCCAGTTAAGTTCCTTTTTTTCTGCAAAAGTAGACAGCTCCCTTTGTAGTCTCAGGATTTCTTAATACTTGGTCATATAACGGCTTTCATTCATAAGGAATTTATACTATAGTATCCGTAATACTAATGACCAATTGGAGGGAATTGCCATTTCTTTTCCGTCATTGCGAAAATAAAGCAGCCTGCAGCGCTTCCCCTCTCATGAACTCCTTTTTATTCGTCACCCCTGAATGCCTTTATCAGGGGTCTACGGTTTTGTAGTCTTTAGATTTCCGATTAAAGCGCTCGGGAATGGCGGAAAGGGAAGACGTCATCCTTGAATGCTTTTATCGCCCTTGTCCGTCACCCCTGAATGTATTTATCAGGGGTCTACAGTATTTAAAAGAGTAGATTCCCGATAGGAACTTTCGGGAATGACAAAAAAGGGTTGTCACCCCTGAATGGTTCTATTCCTTCCTCTATGTTATCTCGAGGGTCGTTTGCTCGTATCCCGTGGCGATCTGGTTTTTGGAATTCTCCCTAATGAGAAACTTGGGATTGCCATGCCCAGAAGGAGGTTTTTACTCCTTCTGTGCTTTTTGCATCTTTATTTTTTTCTTAATCTTACGCCGTAGGCTGTCACTAGCAATGACCGTTTAGGAGGAAATTGCCCCTTTATGACCTTCTTTGTTTGTCATCCTTGAATGGTTCTGTCACTCTTTATCGTCACCCCTGAGCGCCTCTGCGAGGGGTCTATGGTTTTTAAAAACATAGATTCCCGATAGAAAATTTCGGGAACGGCAAAATAGTGGAGGTGAGGGGAATTACACAGGAGGGAATGTGCGACCTACGTAGTATAAATGTTAAAAGGGTATAAGGATAAAAGAACGCTGGTAGGGTATAATAACTTCAGGAGAAACAATATAGGAAGATGGAAGTGGCAATTCAGTGGTCGATTTTGAATTTTCTGAACATGCAGAAAATATGCGGGAAGAAAGAGGCATCCTCCTTGAGTGGGTGAGATTGACTCTGGAAGACCCGGTGAAGACGGAACAAAAGGGTGACGGTACAGTTCACTATATTCGGCCAATTGAGGAGTGTGGAGAAAAGTATTTGCGGGTGGTAGTGAACCCAGATACTGTTCCCTGGAGAATAGTGACTCTCTTCTTTGACCGTAGATTAAAAAGGAGGTTACCATGAGATTGAGGGTAGACCGTAAAAATGATGCTGTGTATTTTCGGCTCAGTGAGTCAACCATTGTTGATTCCGAGGAAATACAGCCAGGCCTGATTCTTGATTATGATGATAAGGGAAATGTGGTAGGAATTGAAATACTGGGCGTTAGCAAAATAGTCCCACCCGAAACTTTGAAGAGTTTCCAGTTTGAGACGGTATAGATTATTGATGGAAAAAAAGGGACAGCCTACTTTTTTTTGCTATTATAAAAGGGGCATAACTGACGTTTAGAGTAGTAGAAGTGCCGCCAATAAGACCGTGCCCCTTTATAACTGAAATCACTCTCTTTTGTCACCCCTGAATGGTTCTGTCTCTCCCTCTATGTCATCGCGAGGAGCAGGCAGCCTACGGCGTAAGAAAAAAGAACAATAAGGGGGTTTACCCCCTTATCAACCCCCAAAAAGCAA
>JARRCQ010000025.1 GCA_029982105.1 Candidatus Atribacteria bacterium
AAAACCAGTCTGCAAAAAACCTAAAAACAGAGCTAAACCTGAGGCTACTATTACGAAAGGAAGTACTGCTTGAACAAAATACCTAAGACCAATTTGGTATAGTTGGAAAACCCACTGGGAATCTACTTCTCTCAAGTAATAATTACCAGTCCACACCTCTCCCATTAAACCCATCATTTCCCTGCTTAGGGAAGGTAAAATAAAAAGGGCCAGAAGGAAAAGAGCAATAAAGTTTACTCCACTCACAAAATCTACACTAATAGGAACATGCCCTTTTCGACGTAATTCCTCTCGCCGGCGAGGCGTAGGTTGCTCAGTTTTATCCTGCTGAGGTGGCATATTTTAACCTTTTGTATCTATAACCTATTTTTGTTTTTAGGATAAAAATCTATGCCAAATTAGCCGCTCTCAAGGAGCAAATATCTGGAAAAAACTGCGCAAAAAGAGGTTCACTATTCCATCAACATAGGGCAAAAAGTAAGGAAGAATCATCAAGCTCATAAATAAACCCAAACCAATATTAAGAGGTAATCCCACAATAAAAACGTTCATCTGAGGAACTGCGCGAGAAATAATGGCTAAGGTCAAATTAGACAAAAAAAGAGTAGCAATAATCGGTGCCCCTAACTCAAGAGCAATAAGCATTACCTCTCCCATCAAACCTACAAATGATGTAGAAATATCCACACTCATTTTAAATCCACCCAGAGGAATGAGAGAAAAAGAACGCACTAAACCTTGCAGGGTAAGGCGGTATCCCCCTATCCCCAGGTAATAGATTATAGTTAGCAAAAAATAGAATTGCCCCATCACTGAAGAACTTACATTAGAAATAGGGTCTACTACATTAGCATAACTGAAGCCCATTTGAAAATCTATTACTTCACCAGCAATTTGAATACAGGAAAAAACCAATCCTGACAACAACCCCAATACCAAACCCACCAAAACTTCAGAAATAAGCGCCAAAAGATAATAACCATCCAAATAGTTAAAAGCACCCGGGTCAATAGAAGGAAGTAAAACTATCGCCAAAAGGAAAGAGAGACCAATCCTAGCCAAAAGAGGTATAAGAGGGCTGTTAAACACTGGAGCAAGAAGAAAAAGCCCCAGAAGCCTCATCCACACCAAAAGAAGAGCAAGAAAATGAGAAAGGATAAAAGTAAAATCCATAAACTAACGCAAAAAAAGAGGTAAGTTCCAGAAAAGATTATTGGTAAAATCCAAAAGAGTACGTAACATCCAGGAGCCTAAAATAGCAACTACCAGAATAGCAGCCAGAATTTTAGGAACAAAAGTTAGAGTCAGCTCATGAATCTGAGTTACCGCCTGAAAAATACTCACGAGAATTCCCACCACCAGAGTTACTCCTAAAATGGGTAAAGCTAATTTCAAAACTACTAGTAGCGTCTCTCTACCTATCTCTAACAATAACTCCTCGCTCATCGTCTTCTCCTTTCATCGAAAACTAAGTGTCAATCCTCGAGTAATCAAATCCCATCCATCCACTAAAACAAAAAGAAGTAACTTAAAAGGTAAGGAAATCATAACCGGAGGGAGCATCATCATCCCCATAGACATCAAAATACTGGCTATTACCATATCAATGACTAAAAAGGGGATATAAATTAAAAATCCTAAGGTAAAAGCAGCTCTCAGCTCACTTAAAATAAAAGCAGGAATAAGAACATGGGTGGGAATGTCATTTCTCGTCTGAGGACGAGGAAGATCAGTAAAAGAAACCAAAAGAGCCAAATCTTTTTCCTGAGTTTGGCGGAACATAAAGTTCCTCAAACTATTCACCCCTCGATTCAGAGCCTCTTCCTGGGTAATACTACCCGCCAGATAAGGAGATAGGGCATTATCCTGAATTTCACCGAAAGTAGGAGCCATAATGAAAAAAGTTAGGAATAAAGATAAGCCTATTATTACCGCAGTAGGAGGAATCTGAGGAGAACCTAAAGCGTTACGCACAAAACCTAAAACCACTACAATACGGGTAAAGGAGGTAACCATAATCAAAATAGCTGGAGCCAGGCTCAAAATAGTGAGGAGAAGTAGAATCTGCAAAGATAAAACTAATTCTTGAGGCTCATCTGCTTCCCCTGCTTCTACCGTGATTTTAGGTAAAACCAGAGGGATTTGTTGAGAAAAAGCGGGAGAAGAAACAAAAAGAATAATCAACAAAATCAAAATTAAAAGAAGTGATTTTTTAATCATTTCCTTTTTCTTTTTTTCTCCGAAACCAGCTATCCAAGTAGTTAGGGAAACTTTCTGAAGGCATATTCTCTTCCAATTCATCTTTACTAAACTCAGTAATTTCCCTTATGCTGTTACCACTTTGAGCAATCATAACCACTCGCTCTCCTACTTCTATCAAATAAATGGAAAAATTAGGCCTGATATTCAAAAAATCTATCAATTTCATATATCGAGAAGAAGAAAAACGAAGATTTTGGCCTGTTAGCTTCTTCATCAAATAATAGAACCCCCACAGGATAACCACTACGAGGAGAAAGGCACCTATAAAACGCAAAACACTTCCCCCACTACCAGAAGTAGTGGGAGGCTGAATCTCTGGTAAATTCAGTTCCTCTTCTTGAGCCCAAAGTTCTCCTCTTGTTATTACCCCAAAAAAGAAATAAAACAGAAATCTATAAAATTTTTTCATCTTACATTCGAGCTTCTTTCAAAGTCTTAACTCTTTCCCCCGGACTTACAATTTCAGTTATCCGAACTCCAAAGTTTTCCTCTATTACTACTACTTCTCCTCGAGCAAACAACACATCATTAATATACAGGTCAGCTGGTTCTCCTGCCAATTTATCCAGTTCTACTATCGAGCCTACGCCCAAATCTAAAATCTCCTGAATAGAAAGTTTAGTTCTACCCAATTCTACAACTAAAGGCAAATTAACATCCATAATAAGGTCAATGTTAACTTGCGAGGGGGCTTCCTCTTTCCTTTTGAATTCAGCAAACTCTACCGACTGAGCCTTGACTTCTTTTTTTTCTCTGGGGGTTTCAACTATCACATTCTCTTTTTGAGAAGAAACAGCCTTTTCTTTTTCAGCAGTTAAAGAGGAAACCATCACTTTAGAAAAAGAAAAAGGCAATAATTGAATCATATTGCTATTTATAATTCCATCCACCACTAAGTGGAAGAAAACCTCTACTAAACGGTCGTCTTTTTGTTCTTCTAACCATTTTTCCTCGGCGCTTCTCACCTCTTCTCCCACAACTTCAGGAGGGGAAATACTAATTTTTCTCTTTAAAAATTCCGACATAGAAGTAGCTGCTGAACCCATCATCTGATTCATAGCTTCTCCTAAAGCACTGAGCTCCATCTCTCCTAAGGCTTCTCCTACTTCCGTTCCCCCCATCATCAAACTTACTAATGCTCGAGCATCTTCTTCTTTTATTAAAAGAAGGTTATCTCCCTCTAATCCTTCCTGATAGTGAACTTTAACTATAATATGCTCTTCAGGAAAAAGATTTATTACCTCTTCTCTGTTTATCACTTCTACCCGAGGAACAGTAATCTCTACTTTCTGCCCCAGAATAGCAGACAAAGCAGTAGCTGCTGAACCCATAGAAATATTTCCTAATTCTCCAATAACATCCTTTTCTTCTGCAGTTAAGTTGTCATCCGGCATTCACTCTTCCTCCTCCAGTTCCATAATTTTAATCGCCAACCTTCGGCCTACCCTACCGGGCATCCCCTTCATTTTTGTCTTTTTCCCTACCAACACATCTAAAGGCTCTCCCACTCTTTTATCCAAAGCCACCACATCTCCTACTTCCAAATTTAAAAGCTCTCTCAAGGTTATATTTGCTCTTCCCAATTCCACTGCTACTGGCAAGCGAACCTGATTAATTCTTTTTTTCACTTTTTCCTGAATTTGAGGGTCACTCAATCTTCGACCAGCAAACCATAAAGAAGCACTTAATTTCTGAGTAATAGGCTCCACTACCAAGTAAGGAATGCAAATGGTCATCATCCCTTCTCGTTCTCCTGCTTCCACTGAAAAAGTAAAAAGAATCACCATATCATTACCAGAAACTACTTGAACAAACTCCAAACTCGACTCTAGTGCCTCTATCCGAGGCTCCACTTGTTGGATATTAGTCCAAGCTTCTTTTAAGGCATTCATAATTCTTTCTGTCACTTCCATCATTATTCGATTTTCAATTTCAGTTAAAGGACGAGGATTAAAAGCGGTATTGCCTAAGCCTCCCAGCAAACGATCTAACATAGGAAAAACTACATCCAGATTCATTTGTAAAACACATCGGCCTTCTAAAGGTAAAAGAGAGAAAATGCATACAAAAGTAGGACTGGGAACCGAGCGGACAAATTCATCATAAGTCAATTGGTCGGTGGAAACTAACTCTACTTGGCATCGACTACGCAGAAAAGCAGCTAAATTGGTAGATGCCAAACGCGCTAAAGCCGAGAAAATCATATGGAAAGTGCGTATCTGGTCTTTAGAAAATTTCTCTGGACGTCGAAAATCATAGACCTTAAGGCGTCCACCTTCTCTTCTTTCTTCCTTAACCGTTTCTGCTTCTAGACTTCCCGAAGTTAAACCTCTAAGCAAAGCATCAATTTCTTCTTGAGATAAAATATCACTCATTTCCCGCTCCTATTGCATAACAAAATCTACAAAATAAACTGCCGTTACTTTCCCTGAAGTCAAAAACTTATTAATGTTATCAGCTATGAGCGTTTTCAATTTTTCTTTACCTTCGGTAGTAGAGAGGTCCTCTGAGCTTTGAGCACTGAGGACGGTAATTATAGCATCCCGAATTTCCACTATTTTATTTTTAATCTCATCCACCACTCGCTGGTCAGGAACTTCTACTCCCAGAGTTAGTTTGAGATAGCGCAACACGTCTTTGTCATTTAAATTAACTAAAAAGTTTTGGTCAAAAACATAAATCACAGTAGAAACTGGCTTTGCTTCCTGGGGAGAGGAAGCAAATAAATTATTAAGCATCCCACTCTGGGTGAGGTAAACGAAAACCATAAAAGCCAAAAGGGCAAAGGTAGCAACTAACATTATCCGGGAAAAAGAAGAACTTTTCTTTTTTTCTGAGTTTTCAGTTTCTTCAGGCATATTTTCTTCTCCTTTCAATCTCGTAAAATAACTATTTCCACTCGCCGGTTCTTCTGGCGATGTTCTTCATCCACGTTGGGAACTAAAGGCCGATACTCACCATAGCCCACTGCCATCAATCGCTCAGGAGGCAATCCCTTTTCTTCTACCAGATATCGCAATACTGCAATAGCCCGAGCAGCAGATAACTCCCAGTTAGAGGGAAATTGAGAAGTGTGAATAGGTAAATTACAGGTGTGTCCTTCTATCCTTAACGAGTTTTTAACCCCCTCAAGAGCATCCGCTAAAGCATCCAAAATAGGAAAGACTCCCGGCTTCAAATCTGCTTTCCCTACATCAAAAAAAACAGTATCTAAAAAAGTAATCACTAATCCTCGCTCGTCTATTTTGAAACTAACGTTATCCGGAGAAAGATTACCCTCCTTTAACAGTTGCCTTTCAATTTCTTTCATAAGACCGGCTAACTTTAACTCCACTAGACCTGAGGGGCTAATTTGGGTAGGGGGTTTGGGGACAGGGATATCAGAAGGATTGAGAATTCTGGGACCACCTTCTAAGACCCCTAACGCTCCTTGAATAGAAGAAATTACCTCCTTAAATCGAGCTACATCGATAGTAGAAAGAGCGAAAAGCATAATAAAAAAGCAAAGCAATAAAGACATAAAATCTCCATAGGTCAAAGACCACAGAGGTGCTGCAGGAGGTGTTTCTTCTTCTCTTTTACGGGGCATCTAACTCACCTCATATTTCCACTTTCTCTTTTTAAAGGAATCACTTTCCCGGCCTCTTCTCGCTCTCGCTCAAATCCTTCTCGGATACTGGGAGCAAAGAAAGATTTAAGTTTTTCTTCCACAATACGAGGATTGTCTCCTGCTTGGATGGAAAGAATCCCTTCAATAATAACTTCCTTCAATAACACTTCTTCGCTACTTCTTAATTTTAGCTTATTAGCTATAGGCAGACAAACCAAATTAGCCAGAATAGCTCCATAGAGAGTGGTAAGTAGTGCTACTGCCATACCTGGTCCTACTTTTTTGGGGTCATCCAAGCTAACCAGCATAGCTACCAAACCGATGAGCGTTCCAATTAAACCAAAAGACGGAGCAAAAGCACCCATAGTCTCAAAAATAGCTTTCCCTTTTTTGTGGCGGTCTTCCAAAAAAATTAATTCGGTTTCCAAGATACTTTTTAATAGCTGAGGGTCCGTTCCATCTACCACCAATTGAATTCCCCGTTTAAAAAAAGGATCTTCTATTCTTTCGGTTTCTTCTTCTAAAGCTAAAAGGCCTTCTTTGCGAGCTTTTTCTGCTAAACCCACCAAAGTAGCGATTATTTCTGAAGGCTGAGGAAGTCGAGAACGCATAGCAATCATAAACAGCTGAAAAGCTTTCATCACCTGCTCTAAATGGAAACTGATTAGAGTAGCAGCTAAAGTTCCTCCCCCTACAATAAGAATGGAAGAAAAACTGTAGTAAATTTGCATATTATTAGCTGCCGCATTGGTCATTCCCCAGAAAAGCAAAACTACTCCTACTACCAGACCGATTATAGTTGCCTTATCCATAGTTACTCCTCCAACTCATTTTCAGGTAAATTCTGGATCAATATTTTATTCACCCCGCTTTGGCGGCGGAAATCTAAAATTTTTTTGACTATTTCATCTACTGACTCTCTGACCACATATTTCCTACCAGTAACTAAAGTAATAACCGTATCTGGAGTAGCCTCTATGGTTTCGATTAAATCCGTATTTAAAACAAAACTTGAACCATTAAACCGAGTTAAAGCAATCATTACCTCTCCCTCTCATATATTTGAAAAAGAGGGGTTTACACCCCTCTTTTTCATCGCTTGATATTGATTAAATCTTGTAGCATTTCATCAGAGGTAGTAATCACTCGAGAATTAGCTTGAAAACCTCGCTGAGTAACAATCATATTGGTGAATTCCTGAGCTAAATCAACATTAGACATCTCGAGCGCCCCCACCGCAATACTTCCTCTTCCTCCACTGTCCGCTGTCCCGATATTGGGAAGACCAGAGTTATTGGAAATCTGGTACAGATTGCCTCCTTCTTTTAGCAAACCTCCGGGGTTAGCAAAAGTGGCTAAAGCAATTTGAGCTAACGCTTTAGATTGTCCGTTGGTAAAAATCCCGGTTAACACTCCACCAGAATCAGTACTCACCATATCCAAAGACCCAGCCTCATACCCATCCTGGAAATTGATATAAGCAGTGGGGTTACCTCCAAACTGGGTAAGCTGAGAAAAATCGATATCTAGACTAATATCCTCAGCTCCAGTAATATTATTAAAACTAGCCGAACCAGTCTCACCCGAGATAACCGTACCACCAGTACCAAATTCAATAGTGCTAGAATCACCAGGTGTTCCATCTAAATCTGTGTACCAAGTCCACTGATTTGCTGTTCCTGCCTTTTCAAAAGTTACTGTCAAGTTGTGAGGATTCCCTAAAGAATCATAGACCTGAACACTGGTAATCCAAGTAGAGTTAGCAGCGGCATTAGCATCTAAATTTCCTTCAAAACCAATTTCTGTGGTAGCTTTAGGTTTCATCTGAGCTCCCACTGGAATAGTTATATTCTGGAGTGCTTGGGTAGAATCGATATTTCCATCGGCATCAGCCATCCAGCCTTGCAAGCGAAAACCATTACTATTCACCAGCGCTCCATCGGCAGAGGTTTTAAAAGCTCCATCTCGAGTATAATACACTTGACTTCCATCACTCACTATGAAAAATCCCTCTCCTTGTACCGCAAAATCAGTGGGGTTATCAGTGCTTTGTAAGCTCCCTGGAGTAAAAAGAGTATCAATACTGGCAATACCCATCCCCAAACCTACTTGTTTGGGGTTCACTCCACCCATCCCTCCGGTTTGAGGGCTGCGAGCTCCTTCTACAGTTTGGCTCAAGATATCTTCAAAATTTACTCGACCAGCTTTAAAAGCTACAGTATTAACATTGGCAATATTATTTCCTATTACATCCATCCGGGTCTGGTGATTTTTCAATCCCGAAACTCCGGAAAACAAAGAACGCATCATCTTAACTTACCTCCTTTCGGGGAGCTCCCTTCCAGGACCAGCTCCCTAAGCTATAACTGCCGAATCAATATTAGTAAAAATGTTGTCTTTTCGGGAATTAGCATCTATACAGGTTACCACCATTCGCTCTGGAACGTTCACCACAAAAGCTACTTCTCCCACCAAAATCAGAGAGTTTCGTCCCCCTTTTTCTCTCACTCTTTGTACCGCCTCTTGCAGGCGCTCTACAGTATCGGGAGAAAGAGGTATTTCTCTCTCTTTGATCCTTTTTTGAGCATGGAGAGAAAAACTCAGCTCTTCTTCTTGCAGAACTTGCTCAAAGTTCGCAGCAGTTTTTATCTTCTCTCGAAGAGGAGTAGAAGGTTGAATCTCTGGAACAAATCCCCGAAAATTTTCTATCTTCTGGACCATCAGATCTCTCCCACTTTTACTATTTCATTGATACTGTACTCACTATCTCCTACCTCCAAAATTACTTGCTCTTCTCTCATTGTCACGCTTTCCACTGGTCCTACTGTCCCATCACTTAACTCTACTTTTTTACCTATTAAAGAAGAGGCGTTCAAAAAAAGAAGAGATTGCAAGCTCTTATTGGCATTTTGCATTTCTTCTAAAGAGCTATATTGAGCTAATTGCGTGCTAAACTCTTGATCACTTAAAGGGTTCAGTGGATTTTGCAAACGGAGTTGAGTCACCAAAAGTTGCAAAAAGTCATGCTTATCCAAAGTGTTCTTTCCTCTTTCACTTGTTTCGGTTGTTTGTGTTCCTACTGCTTGAGTTCCCCAGATCAACTTCCTCACCTCCTCAAACTAAAATATTAACCTTTCCTAAAGAGTTTTCCTCCGTAAAGACAGTAGTCTCATCTCCTTCTTCAGAGGAAAAAGAAGGGGCAAAGTAATTAGCTCTCTCAAAGTGGGAAAAGGATTGACCGTTTTGGCTTAAATAGTTATTCAACCACAAGCCTTGCTCACTCATATGGGCTTCTAAAAGGGGAAGATTTTTTACCACTATTTCCTGAGTACGAGGGTCAGATATCTGCCACACACACTCTACTCGATTATTTTCTTCCCGCACTTGAAGCACGATAGAGCCCAAAGATTCTGGTTTAAGTGTAATCACCACTTCCTTGTCTCCCCCACTTTGGCTAACCGCTTGAAGGACCCTATCAAACACTTTTGATAAGTCACCCTCTTCTACCGGGGAAAAATTAATTACCTCTTTGGTTGAAGAATTTTCACCTCTCCCCACTATTCCCCCCAGGTCCATAACCATTTCTACTTTTTTCCCTGCCGCAGTATTTTCTCCTGCTTCATTAGAGGGGGATAAATTTCTCTCAGAAGAAGCATAAGCCTTCATTGTTTCTACTTCTCCTTGAGTCTCCTCTGAAGAGGCAAAATTCGTTTGTATCTCTTGCGAAGTGGTGGTTTCTTCTTTAGGGGTATCTTCCAATTCCTGGGCAATATTAGAAGTGAGAGCTTCTTCCCCTTCTACTTCTGGAAAAATAATCTCTTCTCCCCCTACTTCGCCATCAGGTAAAAGAGAAACATCAGAAAAGATAGGGCTTTCTTCCCCTTCTTCAGGAAGAAGTAAATCATCGGGAATAATGTATCCCAATTCCGTGCCTTCTTGAGTTTCCCCGGTTTGGGAAGTGATTATCTCTTCCCCGCTACATCCTCCTCCGCATCCCAGACCCAGGGAACACCCAGAAAAAGAATTTTCTCCCCCAGGATAAGAAAACCCTTGTTCACTTAAGAAAGTAACAACTTGCCTTACTATTCTACCCAATAGCTCACTGAGGGCTTCCTTGTCTCCAGAAATTTGAAAAGTAAATTTCCCATCTTCTCCCGTTCCACCACTCACCGATACTTTTCCTTTCTCTCCTAAGTTCAGAGTAAGGCTAATATTTTCTATCTCCGAGAGAAAGCTATCTATTGTCTTTTGCCATCCCTCTACATTCAACATTTCCTCTAAGGAAGAGGAATTAGACAATGAACAAGCTCCAGAGGAAAAAGTATCTGCTACAGAGGTAGCACAGGGAGAACAGGTAGAACGCTCCAGAGAACAATTACTTGCTGGAGAGGAAGAACTGCAACTTTTTACCGGCGTAGCTTCTCCTGTTCCCCAGGAGAATAGAAAAGGAGATAAAAGTTGCTCAAAACCTACACTCTCTTCTCCTTCTTCTTTTTTTACCTTATCGGTAGTAAAATTGTTACCTTTCACCTCTCCACTTTCTACCGGTAAGAACATAAAACCATTCATTTTTTCACCTCCCTTCCATCATTTTTTTCATAATTTCTGCCGCTCTTTCTACCGGAAAAGCATTCAATATTTCGGCTACATTTCTTTCTTTCATAACCGAAAGTATTTCCACCACCTCCTCGTCAGAAAGTTTTTCCATAATTCGAGATGCTTCTTCTGGCTCCATAGAAGTATAAATCTTAGCTAAACGAAAAAGCACTTCTTCCCGGGAAGAAGAGTCGTTTTTTCCCTCAGTTTCTGCCAAGGAAGATACTTCTCCCGTCTCAGGTAATATCTCCACTTCCGGAGAAGACTCTACTACCACAGAACTAGAAGATTCTACTGTCTCCAAAGTAGGACCAGGATAAACTACTGGATTTTCGGTTGTTTTTTCTTCTTCTATTATCTTCTCCTTGACTATTAAATTTTCAGCATCTTTCTCTTTGACCGAAGGCAAACGCATAAAATCCAAAAAAGGTAGCTCAATAATCCCTGAAAACTGGAGAAAAAAGACTAGAGTAAGAGCAAAAACTAAAATAGGCAACAATGTCTCTGCCCAACTGCTATTTTTCTTCGAAACTGTATCGTTGGTTCCTTTTTTCTTTTCTTTTCGAAGGTCCATCTCTCTACTAGCCAAGTTACTTTCTCTCTCCTATTACTTTCTTTACAAAATCTTGAGTTTCCGGAAATGGAGGTATGCCTCCATATTCATTTACTCGAGAAGGGCCAGCATTATAAGCCGCCAGAGCCAGAGGTAGGGAGCCAAATTGGTTTAATAGATCCCGTAGATACCTCATCCCTCCTTCTAAATTCTCTCGCTCATTAAAGGGGTCTTGTACTCCTAAATCTCGACAGGTCTGAGGCATAAGTTGCATCAACCCCATAGCTCCTCGAGGAGAAACGGCATTAGGATTAAAATTAGATTCTACCTCTACTACTCTCTTGGCTAAGCGGTAGTCTAATTGGTATTTTTGGGCGTATTCTTTTATCAAATCATCAAAAGTATCTGGAGAGGTAGCATACTTATCATCACCTCTCATTGTCCTTTCTTCCGATGAAGAAACTCGTTGAGAAAATCTACTCTCTATCTCTCCTATTCGGGAGATAATTTTTTCCAGATTATAAGGAAGCATTCTACTCTATCCCCCTTTTATACCTGTGGATAGTAATTTCATCCAAATTTTTCTGGTCATTTCTGATTACTTCTACTTTAAAATTCTCATAATCCTTATCTTTTAGTTTTTCCATTATTTTCCTGTCTACCGCTGCCTCAATTAATTCTTCCCTGGTTTTACGCATCTGCTCTTCCAACTGTTTTAGCGAAGTTTTAACTATCTCTACTTTTTTCTCTAAATTTTCCAAATACCATTCATAAAACATTTCTTCTTCTATCTGGAAGTTACCTTCTGTCTCTCTTTCTTCCCGACGCTTTACTAAAACTTCTT
>JARRCQ010000026.1 GCA_029982105.1 Candidatus Atribacteria bacterium
ATTTTCGCCAGAAAGTTAAGGCACTCTTTCAAAAAGCTCAGTATATTGAGCTTTCGGCAAGAAGTGATTTTTCCGATTATTTTTATCAATCTTTGATTTTCGATTAGACTGGAAAAGGGGATAGGGAAGATGGCAGTGATTAAACCATTTCGAGGTTATTTTTATTCTTCACAATTTATTAAAAATCATCCTATAGAGCATCTGGCAGCTCCTCCTTATGATGTAATATCAGAGAAGGAAAAAGCCCGGTTAGCAGAAGAGCCTTATAATTTCGTCCACCTTACTTTGGGGAAAGTGGAAAATAGTTACCAAAAGGCAAAAGAGCGGCTGCAAGACTGGATAAAGGAAGGAGTAATAGAACAGGATGAAGCTCCCTCTTTCTATATAGATGAACAGGAGTTTCAACTCAATTCCGGAGAGCGAAAAAAAAGAACTGGTTTTGTAGCTTTAGTGCGTTTAGAAAATTGGGAAAAGAAGATTATTATGCCTCATGAGCGAACTATGCCTAAATATTCTCTGGATCGATTAGAGCTTTTGCGAGCTACTAGAGCCAATTTGGAACAAATATTCGGGATTTTTAATGATTCTTCAGGAGGAATTGATGAGCTTTTAGAGGAAAACAAAAAAGAAGAAAACTTTATGTTCCAGTTTACTGATTACCAGGGAGTTACCCACCGGTTGTGGAGAATAAAAGAAAAAGAAGTAATAGATAAGATAAAACGAATCCTTAGCCCGCGCACCATTATCATTGCTGATGGTCATCATCGCTATGAGACTAGTCTAATGTACCGAGAAGAAAGAAGAAAAGAGCTGCAAGACCCCTGGGAAGAAATACCTGAAGATTATGTGATGATGACCTTGGTTAATATGAAAAACCCGGGGCTTTTGATTCTTCCTACTCATCGATTGGTGCATAATTTACCCGAGGAAAGAGTAAAAGAGTTTTTCCGCCGGTGCGAGAATTATTTTACGGTTAAAAATTTTGCTAATGAACGAGAGATGGAAGAGTTTTTGCGCTCTGCTCCTCTTTATACCATTGGAGTTTATGATAAGGTAGAAAATAAGTGGGGAGCTATAACCTTAAAGGATTTGCAAGTGATGGATGAAAAGCTGGGGAAAGAAAATGTAAATCGTTATTTAGATACCGCCATTTTGCATGAAGTAGTGTTTAAAGAAATTTTAGGGATTAATAAAGATGGAGAAGGAGAAAGTGAACATGTTGATTATCTCCGAGGGACTAAAGATGTTTTTGCCTTAGCCCGGGAAGAAAATTACTATCAGCTGGTCTTTGTAATGCGCGCCACCCCCTTAGAGAGAGTAGAAGAAGCGGTTACTTATGCCCAGCGGATGCCCCAGAAATCTACCTATTTTTATCCTAAAGTGTGGAGTGGGTTAGTCTTTCGCCTACTGGATGAGGAATAAACTATGAAATCTTACTTACAACTGGCTCTGGATATTGTAACCCGGGAAGAAGCTAAACACCTTGTTTCCTCTCTTTTAGATTATGTAGATATTATAGAAGTAGGAACTCCTTTGATTCTCCGTTATGGTCTTTCTATGGTTACAGAAATAAGGAAATTAGGGGAAGATAAAAAGATTTTTGCTGATACCAAAATTGTAGATGCTGGAAAATGGGAGACCGGAGAAGCTTTAAAAAGTGGAGCAGATATGGTTTCAGTGCTGGCTGGCGCCTCTCTTTTTACGCTTCGGGAGGCCAAAGAAGTTTGCCAGGAAAGGAAAGCGCAGTTAGTGGTGGACACCATTGATTTTTTCTTCCCCTATCCTCAAAAGGTGAAAGAAATTAAGGAGATTAACCCTGATTTTCTTTCTCTTCATCTTGCTTCTGATGCTTTCCAGAGAGGAGAAAGCTGGTTAGCAGTGATGGAGAAATCTCCTTTTCTCTCTGAGAAAAATTTCTCCTTTATGGTAGCAGGAGGGATAAGCCCTGCTACTCTACCCCAGATAATAAAAGAAGTTTCTCCGGCGGTGGTAGTGGTAGGTTCCGCTATTACTAATTCTCCTCACCCTGAAGAAATAACTAAAGAAATAAGGAGGATAATCGATGAGTTGGAGTTTTGACCAGGCAGCGGAGGTAGTTCTTAAAGAGACTCATACTCTTCTTACTACTTTGGATGCTGAGAAAGTCAAAAGATTGATTGCTCATGTGGAAAAGGACTGGCCGGAGAAAAGACTTTTTTTCTGGGCTAGAGGGAGAAGCTTTTTAGTGCTGCGGGGCTTTGCTATGCGTCTCATGCATATGGGATATGAAGTGCACATTGTAGGAGAAGTGGATTGCCCGGCCATAGGAGAAGGAGATATTTTAATAGTAGCTTCAGGTTCTGGAGGAACGTCATCGGTTTTGCTCCTGGTAGACAAAGCTCGCCAGTTTGGAGCCCAAATAGTGGCTATAACGGGAAGACCCAATTCTCCTCTCCAAGAAAAAACTGATGAGGTGGTGGAGTTTAACCCTGAAAAAGCAGGAGACAGTGTTCAGCTTTATTCTAATGGAGGAGGGACTCGGTTTGAACATTCCCTGATGCTCTTTTTGGATAGTGTCATCTTGAGTTTAGTTTTCTCCCGGCGGGAAGAAGCTTACCAAGAGATGTTGAAACGTCATGCCAATTTAGAATGATGCATTGTTGAAAGAGGTTTAGATAGAAAAATTATTATAAAAGTTGGAGGGAGAACTATGTCCAAGAAAAATTACCTGGTATTTGATTTTGGTGCCAGTAATGGAAGAGCTATTGTTGCCGCCTTTGATGGAGAGAAAGTAACCACCGAGGTAACTCACCGTTTTGAACATGGTCCAGTGTATGTTACCGGGACTCTTTATTGGGATATTCTTTATTTGTTTTCTGAGCTCGTAAATGGTCTTCAAGTTTCCTTATCCAAATATCCCGCCATCTCATCTTTGGCTATTGATACCTGGGGTTGTGATTTTGGTTTTCTTGATGAACAGGGAAAGTTGATTGCTAACCCAGTGACCTATCGAGATAAAAACCGCATAAGCCGGTCCTCCCTCTTATATGAAGTTCTTCCTCAGCGAGAATTATTTGAATTATCTGCAGGTGCAACCAGTGAAATTATGGGGATTTTCCAGCTATTTTCTTTCCAATATGATAACTCTCTGGAAATAAGAAGTGGTCGGAAAATGCTTATGATTCCTGACCTCTTAAATTACTTTTTAACCGGGAGAATTTGTAACGAGTATACCAATGCTACTATGACCCTTTTATGCAATCAGTATGAACGCACCTGGGAGAGAAAAATCCTGGATCGGATGGGCATATCTCCTTCCATTCTCAATGAGTTGATTATGCCTGGTGAGCAAGTAGGGGTGATACAGGAAGATATCAGGGAGCAATGGGGAGTTGGTCCTCTTCCTGTGGTTGCTCCTGCCACTCATGATACGGCCTCAGCTGTGGCTGGTATTCCAGTAACTGATTCTCGAAAACCTTGGGCCTTCATCAGTTTGGGAACTTGGGCTATTATGGGATTGGAGACTCTCCAACCTATTGTTACTGATACAGTTTTTACCTCAGGTTATGGAAACAATGCTATCCCTGAAGGAAGAAACATGCTGGTAAAATACATTGCTGCTTTGTGGATTATTCAACAGTGTCGAAACCGATGGAGAAATGAATACCAGAGGAACTTAAGCTGGGATGAGATAGTTGCTGCTTCAGAAAAAGCCGGACCATCTAAAGCCTATATTGATGTAGATGACCCTCTATTTGGTCAACCTCAGGTGGATATGCCTGGGGTTATTCAAGAATACTGTCAGCGAAAAGGACAAGAAGTCCCTTCCTCTTTAGGTGAAATTGCCCGCTGTTTTTATGAGAGCTTAGTTTTGAAATTTCGCTATAACCTGGAGTTACTGGAGAAGATAAGTAATAGACACTTAGAGTTACTTCATATCGTGGGGGGAGGGTCACAGAATAAAACTCTCTGCCAATGGATTGCTGATGCTACAGGGATTCCAGTGGTTGCTGGACCAGCAGAAACTACATCGATGGGTAATTTGATAATGCAGCTAAAGGCCGATGGTGAAATCAAAAATTTAGAAGAGGGTCGAGAGATTGTGCTTCGCTCCTCATCTGTGGAACAATATGAGCCAGGTGATAAGAGTTATTGGAATGAGGTCTATGAAAAGTATCTAAGACTCTTTTCTCTTTGCTCGTGAAGAGTTCATCTTGCTTGTAAATTCCTCTTTTTTAGTTATAATTGAGGAAAGATTTTTAGAGGTCGTAATCTTTGGATGGGAGGAAAAAGATGGAAGAGCATAATGATTATTCAGGAGAAGAAATAGACCTGCGAGGGCTCATTGAAGTTCTCTGGAGGAGAAAGTGGTTAATTTTAGCTATTGTATTAGTTGCTGTAGCTGTTGCCGGATTCTTTAGTTTTTTTGTCATTTCTCCCGTTTATGAAGCGAGTGTTCTGGTGGAGTTGCGTTTTCCGGAGCAAATAGAAAAAAAAGAGGCTTATCGCCTTCAGATAAGAGATCCTTATTTTTTGAGCCAGGTTATTGAAAAGCTTCAATTAGACCCTCAAAAATATGACCCATTCTCCTTTCGGGAAGCACTGAATGTGGAAGTGCCTGGAAATACCAATTTTTTGAAAATAACAGTAAAAAATGGTGATTCTCAAAAGATTGCAGAAGTTGCTAATGCCATTGCTTCCCAATTTGTTGATTTTGCTATTTATAGCACTCAGGAAGATGTAAAAAAAGAGCTTCTCTCTTTAGAAGAGGGAATGAAAGAATGGCAGAATAAACTTGACGAGATTGGGAGAAAAAAGAGAGATTTCTTGATTCAGTCAGATATAGAAACTCTGGAAAGAGAATTAGAGGCTAAGAAAGTTCTGTGGGGGAGCTTCCAGAAAGACCTTCTTCTACTGGAGGTTCAGAAAAGAGAGCTTCAAGCTACCTTGGAAAAAGCAAAAGAGAAGTTAGAAAGCGAACCTCCTTATTTGAAGCTGCGCCAATCAGCCTTTGGTAATTTGGCAGGAGAAAATATCACGGAAGGTATTATTAGTGGCCTATTTCCCTTTAGAATGGAAAGTGAAGTAGTTAATGTAGTATATAATGTTCTTAAAGAACAAGCGATAAATCTTGAAACTCAGCTTTCAGGGATAGAGGCTCGAAAAAAGAGCATGCAAGAAACCGCCAGAGAGGTACAAACAGAGTTAAAAAACCTCGAGGGTACTCTTTTAGAAAAAATGGTTGAGCGTGATCAAATCCAGGGAGAATATGATTCTACTCTCGAAATTTATAATTCTTTTGTTCGGAAGTATAGGGAAAACCAGGTTTATTCTATGAGTGAGGAAGTTAATGCTGGAGTGAGAATTGTTTCTCCTGCTCTTCCTCCTCAAGTGCCTATCTCACCCAGGAAAATGCTCAACATAGCGATAGCGGGTGTCCTGGGGATATTTGTAGGAATAATCGCTGCATTTGTAGTAGAATATTGGAAGAAAACCACTCCTTCTCCTGAAAAGTAAAGTTTTATTAGTTTTTCATCTATCTCTTTGGCTTTTTATTTTGCGCTGTTAACTACTGAGGAACACTTTTTCTTCCTCAGTAGTTTTTAAATTTTTGATCTATTTTTTTAATTCTATGCCTTAGGCTGCCTGTCTTTTGGAGGTTATGAGGGGGTTTACCCCCTCATAGTCATTGGATTTTGCAGTTAACTATATTATGTTTGTTTTTAGCACCGCAGGTTGTCTGTCTTTGTATCTCCGCCAACCAGGATTGATTTATCTCGACAAAAATTTAATAATGAGTTAGGCTATGTTGGGTTTATTTTTGGTACAATATTCTGCCTGAAGAAAAGTAGTGTTCAGGAAAGCTAAAAATTAAATATTGGAGAAAAAGGAAAAGAGGAAGAATCTCTTCCTTTATTCTTTTTTGATAGTTAACTATAAATTATGAAAGAAGAAAGCTCTTTAGTAAAAAACACTCTAATAGTGGGGATGGGCACTTTTCTGTCCCGAATCTCAGGTTTTTTGAGGGAAATTTTAATTTCTTCTTCCTTTGGAGCTACCTGGATTACTGATGCTTTTTTGATTGCTTATACTATTCCCAATCTTTTACGCCGGCTTTTCGCTGAAGGGGCGTTGAGTACTTCAGTAGTTCCAGTTTTTTCTCGCTATGAAGAAGAAAAAAAATCTTCTCAAGAGTTTATTTCCGCTTCTTTTACTGGTTTTACTTTGATTGTTGCTCTGGTTTGTATTGGAGGAATGATTCTTTCTCCATTGCTTGTAAAGATTATAGCTGTAGGTTTTCGAAGTGAGGCAGAAAAGCTATCTTTAACTACTGATTTTACCATTATTATGTTTCCTTTTCTTCTTCTAATTTCTTGGTCTGCCTTACTTATGGGTTTTCTTAATACTCTTAGCATTTTCAGTTGGTCAGCAGTGGCACCGATTTTCTTCAATTTAGGCACTATTTTTTCTCTCTGGTTTTTAAAATCCTTTTTGGGACCATATGCTTTAGCTTGGGGGGTAATATTGGGGGGAATCGGTCAGTTTCTATTTCAAATTCCCCCTCTTTATCGAGCGGGTTTTCGCCTCCATTGGGACTGGAAGTTCTGGGAAAATAAAGGTTTTCGGCAAGTTATTGGTCTTATGCTTCCGGTTAGCTTTTCTTTGGCAGCATCACAAATTAATACTATAGTGGATAGGGTTATCGCTTCCACTTGTCAAGAAGGAGCAGTATCAGCTCTTTACTTCGCCGATAGATTAATGGAATTGCCTTTAGGAGTTTTTGGAGTGGCAATTTCTATTGCCATTTTACCTTCTCTTTCTCAAAAATTTTCTAAAGGAGAGGAAGAAGAATGGAAAAACGTTCTGGCTCAGGGAATGAGGTGGATTATTTTTTTAATGCTACCTGTGGCTGCTTTTTTAATTGTTTTTTCTATCCCTCTGGTAAAATTGGTTTACCAAAGAGGAGCCTTTGATTTCATAGCTTCTTCTATGACTGCTCGGGCACTGATTTTTTATGCTTTGGGGTTGCCTTTTTTCTCTTTAAATCTTCTTTTTACTCGGGCTTTTTATTCTCGAGGGGATACTAAAACCCCAGTTAAAATTAGCTTGATTGCAGTGTTCTCTAATGTGGGGTTGGATTTACTTTTAGTTCGATGGATGAATTTTGGAGGTTTGGCTTTAGCCAGCTCTTTGGCTGCTGGTTTAAATTCTTTTTTGCTAATTCTATTTTTGAATCGCTCGTCAGGGTTAGTTAAGATTGGGAATTTTTTGCCTGGTAAATGGGTAGGAAAAATTTTGACTCAAGTGACGGTTTTTGCTCTCTTTTGCCAGTTTCTCCAGGGGAAGTTTTATTCTGGAGGAGAAGAAAGAGGCTTATTTTCTCTTATTGGTATTATAATTTTAGTGAGTGGTTTTTATCTTCTGCTTACCTTTCTTCTCCAATTGGAAGAAGGGAAAGCAATCATTTATTTATTTCACAATCGGAGGAGTAATACTGGCTAATGGATAGAAATAAAATTAGAAACTTTGGTATTATTGCTCACATTGACCATGGTAAATCAACTCTCGCTGATAGAATTTTAGAAATATGCGGAGCAGTGCCCAAGGGAAAAATGAAAGAGCAATTTCTGGATCGTATGGAACTGGAGAGGGAAAGAGGAATCACTATTAAAGCCAAAGCAGTAAGGGTAGAATATTTTTCTCCTCTCCAAAAAGAAAAATACATTTTAAATTTAATCGATACTCCAGGACATGTTGATTTTAGCTATGAGGTTTCGCGAAGTTTAGCAGCTTGTGAAGGAGTTTTGTTAGTGGTAGATGCTTCTCAAGGGGTGGAAGCTCAAACTTTAGCCCATGCTCACCTTGCTATTTCTCAGGGTCTTGTAATTCTGCCGGTAATTAATAAGATTGACCTTTTTTCTGCTGACCCTGAAAGGGCAATGAGAGAAGTAGAAACTATCTTGGGAGAAGATCATCTTCCTTTTACCCTGGTGAGCGCCAAATTGGGAACGGGGGTAGAAGAGCTGATGGAAAAAATTGTTCAGTTCATTCCTCCTCCTCAAGTAGAAGATTCTCCTTTTCTCCGGGCTTTAATTTTTGATGCAGTGTATGACTCTTATCGAGGGGCTATTCCCTTTGTTCGAATAAAAGAAGGAGAGATTAAAAAAGGGATGGAAATAATGATGTTTTCTACTCGTCGCACTTTCCTGGTTTCAGAAGTAGGGGGTTTTACTCCGGAAATGAAGGAAGTAGATAGCTTAGGTCCTGGAGAAGTGGGCTATGTAGCGGCTAATATTCACCACTTAGAGGATAGTCAAGTGGGAGATACTATCACTTCTTCTGCGTGTCCCGCTCTTTCTCCTATCCCCGGATATAAAAAGATTAAGCCTCTGGTTTTTTGCAGTTTTTATCCGGTTAATTATGAAGATTATTCTAAACTGAAAGAATCTTTAGAGCGATTACAACTTAATGACGCTTCTCTGAGTTTTGAAGCTGATTTCTCGGAAGCTTTGGGTTTTGGCTTTCGCTGTGGTTTTCTGGGTCTTCTCCACATGGATATAACCCAGGAAAGGATAGAGCGAGAATTTGGAGTAGAAGTGGTAGCTACTGCTCCTCACGTGGTATATCATGTTTTAACTAAAAAAGGAGAAGTGTTAGAGGTGAGGTCTCCTAGGGATTTTCCTTCTCCTTCAGAAATAGAAGAAATGGAAGAACCTTATGTGGAGATGAGTATCACTCTGCCGGCGGAATACTTAGGGGGAGTGATGGAACTTTGTCAATCTCGACGGGGCGTTTTTAAAGATATGATTTATTTAAGCGAGCAACTGGTTCTTTTAAGGTATGACCTACCTCTTGCTGAGATTCTGCTTGATTTTTATGATCGTCTGAAGGCAGTTAGTAGGGGTTATGCTAGCTTAGAATATGAATTTATTGGATATCGTCCAGCCCAATTAGTGAGAGTAGATATTTTGGTTAATCGAGAAATGGTGGATGGTCTTTCTTTTATTTCTCCTGAGGAGAATGCTTATTATCGGGGTAGGGAATTGCTATCTCGATTGCGAGAACTCATTCCTCGGCAACTTTTTCCTATTTCTTTACAAGCAGCTATAGGAGGAAAAATAATTGCTCGGGAAGATATTCCGGCCTTACGCAAGGATGTATTGCAAAAGTGTTATGGTGGAGATATAACCCGAAAAAGAAAGCTTTTGGAGAAGCAAAAAGAAGGTAAAAAAAGAATGAAAGCCGTGGGAAAAGTAAGAATCCCTCAGGAAGCCTTTTTAGCCGTAATGAAGAGTGAGAAATGAAACAGTTGTCTCTTTATTTTCATTTCCCTTTTTGTCTTAAAAGATGTCGCTACTGTGACTTTGTGTCTTATCCCCGAAGAGACCGATATACCCATCTTAAGTATAAAGAAGCAGTTTTTCAGGAAGTAAGTTGGAGAGTAAATGAAGAAATGCTCCGAGGAAGGGAATTATCTACCATTTATTTGGGAGGAGGAACTCCTTCTTTGCTATTTCCTGAGGATGTTGAAGACATACTCAATTATCTACAGCATTTTTTTGCCTTCTCACCTTCTGTAGAGATAACTATGGAAGTGAACCCGGAAACAGTGAACAGGGAGAAAATAGATTCTTTTCGGAAAGCCGGAGTCAATCGGCTCAGTATAGGAGTGCAGTCTTTTAATCCCCGTTTCTTGCGTTTTTTGGGGCGTTCTTCCTCTCTAGAGCAAATTGAAAACCTTTTGTTACAGATAGAGAAAGTCCGTTATCCCTATTGGAGCGTGGATCTTATTTATAGTTTACCTTGGCAGAGTTTTGAAGAATGGCAAGAAGAAATAGAACAAGTTCTTATTTACCACCCTCCCCATCTTTCCATTTATAACCTCACCTTTTCTCCTTTAGTTCCTCTTTATCAGTTTGCAAAATACCACCCTGGGGTTTTCCCCTCCCCGGAGGAAGAAGCTCTTTACTTTGAATGGGTTATAGAGAGACTGGAAAAAGAGGGGTATAAACATTATGAGATTTCTAATTTTTCTCAACCGGGAGCAGAGTGCCAACATAACTTAAACTACTGGAGAGAAGGAGAGTATCTAGGAGTGGGGGTCTCAGCGTGGTCTTATTTGGAAGGGAGAAGACAAAAAAACACCAGTAGCTTAAAAAACTACCTCAAGAGGATAGAAGAGGGGAAGAACCCTCTTACTTTTCAAGAAAAACTGGAATCCTACCCAAAATTAGCTGAAGATATTATACTTCACTTAAGGACTGAAGAAGGGATAACAGTTTCCTATCTTTTGGCTCAGTATGAAAGAGAAAAAGTAGAAGTTAAATTAAAATGCTTGGAATACTTATCTCAAGAAGGTTTTATAATTAAAGAAGGAGATAGATTTTATCTTTCTAAAAAAGGGATATTGGTGGCTAATCAAATATTTCAAGAGATTCTTGATTAAAGAAGGTAGTTTGTGCTATTTTAAGATACTATGATACCGATTAGAGACGAATTACCAACTCGGAAGTTTCCGATAATAACTGTGTCTATTATTATAGTTAATGTAATAGTTTTTATTTATGAACTGCTTTTGGGGTCATCATTAGATACTTTCCTGTTTCAGGCGGGTTTGGTACCAGCGGTATTATGGGGGAGAGTTAGTCTTCTTGTTCCTTCTATTCCTCCCTTTCTTACTATTTTTACTTCTATGTTTCTTCATGGTAGCCTTTTCCATCTTCTCTCTAATATGCTTTATTTCTGGATTTTTGGTAATAATATAGAAGATTTTTTAGGTCACTTTCACTTCTTGCTCTTTTATCTGGGTTGTGGTCTTGTAGCTGGTCTCACTCATGCTTTAGTTTTTCCTTCTTCTACCATTCCTACAGTAGGAGCCAGTGGGGCTATAAGTGGAGTGATGGGTGGATATTTAGTGCTTTTCCCTTTCGCTCGGGTGTTAGTTTTAGTAATATGGGGGTTTTTCTTCAATATTGTTCGAGTTCCGGCAGCTTTGCTTTTAGGAATTTGGGTTTTCCTCCAGCTAATTTATAGTTTAACCTCTCTTATTTCTCCTACCTTAGGGGGAACAGCATGGTTTGCTCATCTGGGGGGGTTTGCTATAGGCTGTATATGGTGTAAAATAGCCTCCAATTACTATGAGCGTAAGATTTATTGGCAATAAATTAATAAGATTAATAAGGAGGAATAATTGAGTGTTAGTAGAGGAAGTTATGTTACCCGAAGTTATTACGGTAAACGATTTTGATTTGATTGCTGATGTGGTAGCATTTTTAGCTCGAAGAAAAGTTAATGGAGCGCCTGTGGTAGACTTAGAACAAAGACCAGTGGGTTACTTTTCTTCTCCCCTTTTTTTCTCATTTTTCTTTTCCCCTA
>JARRCQ010000027.1 GCA_029982105.1 Candidatus Atribacteria bacterium
CCCTCTAAAGCCGCATGAGCAGCAGCCAAACGGGCAATGGGCACTCGGAAAGGAGAACAACTGACATAGTTCAAACCAATTTCGTGACAGAATTTCACCGATTTTGGTTCTCCTCCATGCTCTCCACAGATTCCACATTTTAGGTTAGGACGAATGCTACGACCTTTTTCTATTCCCATTCGCATCAACTGTCCCACTCCTTCCTGGTCTAAAACCTGGAAGGGGTCTTCTTCTAATATGCCATTCTCCTCATAGAAGAACAAGAACTTACCTTCGGCGTCATCTCGACTGTAGCCGAAAGTCATCTGAGTGAGGTCATTAGTTCCGAAAGAGAAAAATTCAGCATATTCAGCAATCTGGTCTGCTACCAGCGCTGCTCGAGGGACTTCAATCATAGTACCAAAGCTGTAGCTAACATCTACCTGGTATTTATTGATAACATCCCGAGCTACTTCATCTAATTTTTCTTTTAAGATTTTAATTTCGTTACGATGACCAACCAGAGGAATCATAATTTCAGGAATAACTTTAATTCCTTCTTTAGATAACTCACAAGCTGCTTCCATAATAGCTCTAACTTGCATCTCTGCAATATCAGGATAAAGAATAGTTAAACGGCATCCTCGCAAACCCAGCATAGGGTTACTCTCATGCAATCCTCTTACTACTTTAAGCAACTGTTCTTTTTCTTCTAACTCCGGACCAGTTACTCCTTTAGCTCGTAAAGTAGCTACTTCCACAAGAAGGTCTTCTAACTTGGGCAGGAACTCATGCAAGGGGGGGTCAATCAAGCGAATGGTAACTGGTTTACCTTTCATGACCCGGAATATTTCTTTAAAGTCCCCTTTTTGCATAGGACCAATCTTAGAAAGAGGTTCTTTTCTTTCTTCGGCATTTTGAGCCATAATCATTTTTTGCACCCAGGGTAAGCGCTCCTGAGCCATAAACATATGCTCAGTCCGGCAAAGACCAATCCCCTCCGCTCCAAATTCCAGAGCTTTCTGGGCATCCCCTGGGGTATCGGCATTAGCTCGCACTCCTAAGCGGCGGAATTTATCTGCCCAGGAAAGGAGAGTTTGGAACTCAGAAGACAACTGAGGAGGAATGGTTTTGACTTGACCTAAAATGACTTCTCCTGTGCTGCCATCGATGGTAATATAATCGCCTTCTTTTACCACTACTCCATTCGCCGAGAATATTTTCTTATCCAGATCAATTTTAATTGTCTCACAGCCAGCTACACAGGGCTTACCCATACCCCGGGCTACTACTGCGGCATGGCTGGTCATTCCGCCCCTGCTGGTCAAAATTCCCTGAGCGACTACTACTCCATGAATGTCATCAGGGGTAGTTTCTGGTCTTACAAGGATAACTCTCTCGCCGTTATTACCTAACTCTTCTGCTTCATCAGCATCAAAAACTACTTTTCCATAAGCTGCACCAGGAGAAGCGGGCAGACCTTTAGCCAGAACTTTTAAAGATTGGCTGCGGTCAATACGAGGATGAAGTAGCTGATTGATTTGCTCTGGCTCTACTCTTTTCACTGCTGTTTTTTCATCGATGAATCCTTCTTTAACCATATCTACAGCAATCTTAATGGCTGCTTGAGCAGTTCTCTTTCCCGTTCTGGTTTGCAAAAGATAAAGTTTACCTTTTTCAATGGTAAACTCAAAGTCTTGCATATCTTTGTAGTGCTTTTCTAATATTTCATAAACCTTCTTTAGCTCTTCAAAGACTTTAGGAAGGTCTTTTTGCATTTCTATGATGGGTTTAGGAGTTCTAATACCAGCTACAACATCTTCTCCCTGAGCATTTAAGAGATATTCCCCGTAATATTCTTTTTCTCCGGTTGAAGGGTTACGAGTAAAGCCCACTCCCGTTCCAGAATCAAACCCCATATTTCCAAAAACCATCATTTGAACGTTTACTGCTGTTCCCCAATCTTCAGGGATATTGTTGATTTTCCGGTAAGTGATGGCTCTCTTGTTATTCCAGGATTCAAACACCGCATTAATAGCTCTGCGGAGTTGCTCTTTGGGGTCTTGAGGAAATTCTTCTCCTGTGGCTTTTTTATAAAGTTCCTTGTATTTGCTGATTACTTTATTTAGAGCATTAGCATCCAAATCGGTATCCAACTTAGCTCCTACTTCTCTTTTTACTTCGTCTAAAATAGCTTCAAATTCATCATGGCTTATGCCCATTACTACGTTACCAAACATTTGTATAAAACGACGATAACAGTCGTAGGCAAAACGACGGTTACTGGTAAGCTGAGCTAAACCTTCTACTACCTGGTCATTAAGACCCAGGTTAAGAATGGTATCCATCATTCCAGGCATAGAGGCTGGAGCACCAGAACGAACCGAAACTAAAAGAGGATTCTGGGGATCACCGAATTTTTTACCCGCTTTTTCCTCCAAGAGCTTTAAATTCTCTTCTACTTCCTCAATCAATCCTTCGGGCCAAGTTTGGTTATTCTTATAATAATGAGTGCAAGCCTCAGTAGTGATAGTGAATCCCGGAGGCACCGGTAAACCGATACGAGTCATTTCTGCCAGGTTCGCTCCCTTGCCTCCCAGGAGTAGTTTCATTGAGGCGTTACCTTCGCCAAAAAAATAAACGTATTTCTTCTTGCTCATCGCATTTCCTCCCTCTTTCTTTTAATTTGGCTTATAATCGTACTTACCAAATCTTTATTGCTCAAACCAGTTATATCTATTACCTGACAACCTAATTTATCATAAACTTTCTGCGCAAAATCTAAGTCTTTCTTCACCACCTCTTTCTGAGATTTACTTAAAAGAGCATCTAAACCCAGAGCTTTGATTCTTTCTTCTCGCACGCCAGATAGATAGTCAGCATCCATTGTCAAACCTATCACCGGTTTATTTAAATAACGAGTCATTACCTCTTCAAAGTGAGGAGGAAGAGGCAAATCAGGATCCAGCATTAAAAACGCCGCTTTAATTCCCCTTTCTGCTAACATCAATATCCCTTCTTCTCTCCGGGGATACCACACTCCCAAAAGGATTATATTGGCCTCCTCTAAGTTGGAGATACTAAATCCACTACTCTCTTTCCAGGCATATTCCAGAGCTTCTACCTTAGGAGACAACTCTTCTTCTGAGCGGCGGAAAAGACCAGGTGTTCCTCGAGGTTGGCGAGAACTAACTTTTTTCAATATTTCTACCACTGGTCCTAAAAGGTCTAGAGCTAATATTCCTCGATTAAGCGATTCAGCTCTTAACGCCTGAGCTAACTCTTCATTTACCACTGTATAAGCTACCACATCTTTTTGAGGTTGCACCATATCCAAAATGCTGTATATTTCTTCCCGGTTACGAATATGAGTAAAGCGCATAATATTAACCCGGGGTAAGTCAAACTGCAAAAGGGCAGCCTGTACTACTGACGTCGCAGTTTTGCCCGTTCCATCAGAAATTACAAAGATATTGAAATCGTCACTCACTTTATAGACTGAACTCGACTCTCCCACCTTTATTCTCCCTCTATCACTATCTGAGATAAGTCAGCTAAATCCTTCCACAAGTTTACCACTTTTTTCATCAAATTTAAGCGATTTTCTCTCAAATCTTTTTCTTCACACATCACCAAAACCTGGTCAAAAAACTGGTTAAGCACCGGAAGCAGGGAGTAAAATACTTCAAAAGCAGCGAGATAATCTCCTCCTGCCACGGCCTGGCGAAAGCTCTGTTCTACTTTTTGCAAATTTTTATATAATTCTATCTCTAAATCTTCTTGCAACCAATCTTCTCGCAAATCTCCATTACTGGAAAAACCTTTACTGATATTATTAGCCCGAGTAAAACCGGTAACTATTTCAGATAAAAATAATTTCCTTTCTCTTCTCAATTTTTCCAAAACTTCTATTTTTTTAAAAGCTTCATAAAGGTCATCAACAGGAGTGTTCAAAACTGCATTAATCACTGAATAATTAAATCCAGAACCCAAAAGACGCAAACGCAGGCGATTAAACAGGAATTCAACCACCTCAATTTTTATTTGCCCATCTCCTTTCACTAAGCCTTGCTCAGCTAAAAGGGAAATATTCTTCTCTACCCAGGAAGATAAAGGCAAATACCACTGAGAGTGTAAAATTATGTTTACAATTCCCTGCGCCATTCTTCTTAAACCCCAGGGGTCTTGAGAGCCACTCGGGACTCTACCCAAGGAAAAACTGGAAACTATATTATCCATTTTATCCACTAAAGAGAGAATCGTCCCGGCTATGGTAGTAGGATAATTTTCCTCCCCCGGTAGAGGATAATATTGTTCTTCCAAAGCAATTGCTACTTCTTCTTCCTCTCCTTCTAAAAGAGCATACACTCTACCCATATAACCCTGGAGTTCGGGAAGCTCTTTTACCATTTCGCAAGTTAGGTCTGCCTTAGATAAACGAGCGGCTTCTTCAGCCCGTTTTATCCTTCCCGGATCAAATCCTAACTTCTCTCCCAAATAACGAGCTAATTTCTCCAATCGTTCCACTTTTTCTTTCATAGTCCCTAATGATTCCTGGAAAATAACACCGGAGAGAGCTTCCACTCTCTCCCTCAAAGACTTTTTTTTATCTTCCTCGAAGAAAAAAAGCGCATCTTCCAATCGGGCTTTAAGCACTCGCTCATTCCCTTTTACTATTTTTTCTCCTCCCTCTCGGGGTCGATTCAAAATTATAAAGAAAAAGGGCAATAACTCTCCCCGGTCATCAACACAAGCAAAATACTTTTGATGGTGTTTCATAACTGTGGTAAGCACCCGATGAGGAAGCTCCAGATATCGAGAATCAAACCGACCAGTTAGAGCATCAGGATATTCCACCAAAAAATTGACTTCTTGAATTAAACCCTCATCTTTTAGCCAGTGGCCTCCTATAAGTTTTTCCTCTCTATCCAGGGCCTCTTCAATTTTTTTTCTTCTCTCTTCTTGAGAAACTATAACTTTTGCTTCCTCCAAAGAGGAAAAATATTGCGAGGTGTCCTTCAATTCCAAAGGTCCGGAACTAAGAAAACGATGTCCCTGGGTAAAACGAGAAGCACTCACATCTGCTATTTCGAAAGTTACCTCTTTATCTCCCCAGAGGGCACAAATCCAGCGAATAGGACGAACAAAGCGGAAATCCCCTTCTCCCCAGAGCATAGAACGGGGGAATTCTAAAGAAGAGATAATTTGAAGAAGTAGAGGGGGCAAAATCTCTTCCACTAACTTTCCTTCCTCTTTTTTCACCCCAAAAAGGTAAACTCCTCTTTCTGTCTCCTTTACCACCAAATCAGACAAATCAATACCTTGAGAGCGAGCAAAAGCATAAGCCGGTTCCAAAAACTCCCCGGTCTCAGAAATAGCCACTTTCTTGGCTGGACCTTTGACTTCTCTAAATATAGGATCCTGTCTTTCAGCCACCCCCTGGAGATAAATAGCCATCCGTCGGGGAGTACCAACCACCGCTATCTCCTCATAACTTATACGTGCCTCTCTGAAGCCGCGAGTAAACTTCGTTTCCCATTCCTCAAAAATATCAGCTATCAAGCTGGTGGGTAATTCTTCCATTCCTATTTCCAGCAAGAGATCTCTTCTGGCCATTTATCTTATCCTTCCCTTTTAGTCCTGCTAAGATATAACAGCTTTTATGGAAGAAGAAAAGGGGAAATCCAGAGCCTTTCTTCCTTCCAAATACAACTGAGCACAACGATTAGCTAATTGCCTTATCTTCCCCATATACTGGTTTCTTTCCATCACACTTATTCCCCCACCAGCATCTAAGAGGTTAAAAACGTGAGAGCATTTCAAAACGTAATCATAAGCTGGAAGCACCAACTTTTTATCTAACAATCTTTTAGCCTCTTCTTCGTAAAGTCCGAAGAGGGTAAAAAGAACTGGAGGATTACTTTCGTCAAAACTATATATAGAGTGTTCCTTTTCTTCTTGGAGACGAATGTCTCCATAAGTCAAATATTCGTTCCATTGCACATCGAACACATTTTCCTTTTCCTGCAAATACATAGCCATTCTTTCTAAACCATAGGTTATCTCTACAGCAATAGGCTTTACATCTATTCCCCCGGCTTGCTGAAAATAAGTAAACTGAGTAACTTCCATTCCATCCAACCACACTTCCCAGCCCAAACCCCAGGCTCCTAGAGTAGGAGATTCCCAGTTGTCTTCCACAAACCGGATATCATGTTCTTCTGGTTTAATTCCTAAGTGGAAAAGACTTTTTAGATACAAATCTTGGATATCGGAAGGCGAAGGCTTGATGATAACTTGAAATTGATAATGTTCATAAAGCCGGTTAGGATTCTCTCCATATCGGCCATCAGTAGGACGGCGAGAGGGCTCACAATAAGCTACTCTCCAAGGCTCCGGCCCTAAAACCCGCAAAAAAGTTGCCGGATTCATAGTACCTGCTCCCACTTCCACATCGTAAGGTTGAGCAATAACACAACCCTTTTTTTTCCAGTAATCACTAAGAGTCAAGATAATGTCTTGAAAATACATAATTTCCTTACTAACTAAGCTATGTTTTTCAACATAGCTTGCTGAGATTCTTTTATCCCGCCCTTTCCCGGCTGTCTTCCCTCAGCTCGCGGTTTTAAGACAGTCCTCCTTCTTTCCCAAAAATAACCTTTGCACATTCTCCAAAAGAGGCTTAATAGCGACCAGAGAGACAAATTTACTTTACATTTCGGTCACTATTTCTATAAAAATACCACCTTATTTTCCACTAAGCACACCAAACTGAAAATATAGCAATTTTAGAAAATCCTGTCAACTGGAAAAAGCTACTCCCTGATACAAGGACTGAAAATCATGCCAGCTCCCCACTTTATCTCCCACCTCATAGGTAAGATAATCAGAAAGTATTTTATCTAAGTTCTCAAACTGAGAGGGGCTGAGCTTAAGCGAGGATGAATTCCCTCGAGAAGAAAGATACCCCAGTATAGCTCTCAAATCTTGAGAAATAACCACTTTGTCTCTTACTTCCCGAGCACAGGAAGGACAAATAATGCCCCCTTCTGGATTGCTCCAATAAGCCTCCCCTTCTATTGTTTTATTACAAACTACACAACTTCCCAGATGAGGAGTTATTCCTAAATAAAAAGCTAAATCTAATTTAAATTGAAGAAAAGAGGGATAGGCCTCTTCTCCTTTTTTCAAAATCACTTCCCAGAAATATAATACCCTTTCCAAAAGCCTCTCTTCGGGCTTTTCCCATTGCCAACATCGGTCCAGAAGATACAACAAGTAATTGCCTTCTAACCACTTTTTTAGCGAAAAAGCTAAATCCCGATAAGAAAACTTAATCAAACCTTGCATAAGGATAGGCATTCCAGCTCCGGAATAAAACATAAACTGGGAATAATTAAAAATATCCAGAGAAGCTCCAAAACGATTTCCTATTTTACGAGCTCCTTTGGCCAAAGCTTTAGTTTTACCTCTCCCCCGGGTGAAAAGAGTAACCAAACGGTCTCGTTCTCCAAAGTTAGTAGAGCGAATCACTATCCCTTCATCTTTCCAATAGCGATTAAATCTCTCTATCACTTAAATTTATATCCCCACCGACCCAGAACCTCAGGCCTTTTTCTCCAATTTTTCTCCACTTTAACCCATAAATCGAGATACACCTTTTTACCCCAGTTAAACTCTATTTCTTTTCTTGCTTCTTCCCCAATTTTCTTTAACATTTTTCCCTCTTTACCAATGATGATTTTCTTATGCGAATCCCTTTCTACATATATAAGAGCTTTAATATAGAGAATCTCACCCCGGTCTTTAAACTCCTCTACTCTTACTTCTACACCATAAGGGACTTCCTGGTAGGCATACCACCAAATTTTCTCTCTTATTATCTCTGCTGCTATATCTCTTTCTAAAGCATCGGAAATCACATCTACGTCATAATAAGGAGAACCAGGAGGGAGAAGCTCCACAATCTCAGAAAGCAGTTCCGGAATCCCCTCTCCAGTAAGAGAAGAAACTGCCGCTTTTCCCTGGAAAGGGAAAAGATGAGAAAATCGAGAAAGAATCTTCTGCACCTCTTCTTCTTTTAACAGGTCTTTTTTATTAAGCACCAAAAAAACTGGGTTAGAAAAAGAACGCAAATTATCTAAGTATTTCTTATCTTCCTCTTCCCGGTTATGAGGAGCAATCATATAAAGAAGGACATCAACACCTACGAGAGCTCTTTCCGCTTCTCGAACCATCCATCGACTAAACTCATCTCGGGGAGAATGTAAACCCGGAGTATCTAAAAAAACTATTTGAGCATCGGAGAGATTAAGGATGCCCTTTATAACCTGACGGGTAGTTTGAGGTTTAGAAGAAACTATGGCCACTTTGCGTTCTAAAACGTGATTCAAAAAAGTAGATTTCCCCACATTGGGTTGCCCCCAGATGGTAACAAAACCAGAACGAAAAACCAAGTTATTTACTCCTTTCTATCGTTTTTCAGAGAAAAAGCTTGGGGCAAAAGAGAGTGAAGAGAAACTACCTCGTAATCCCTATCACTTTTAGCTGCTATTACCTCTAACTGAGGAGCAAATTCATAAAGAACCTGTCGACAGGCTCCACAGGGGAAACAATAAGAAGATGAATCAGCAATTATGGCAATTTTCTTGAATTCCTTTACCCCTTGAGACAGAGCTTTAACCACTGCTCCCCTTTCAGCACAGATAGTCAAACCAAAGGAGGTATTCTCTACATTACAACCAGTAAAAATATTCCCGTCATATCCCAATAGCGCTGCCCCTACCGGAAAGTTAGAATAAGGAGCATAAGCATGATTTCTCACTTCTTTAGCTTTTTTTATCAATTTTTCTCTCTCTTCTTCTTCCTCCCCCAGTCGATATAAAATTTCTTGCCTTTCTTCCATTACTTTAGCTTTTTCACCATCCTCATCTTCGTATCCTAAAAGATGAAGCAAACCATGAATCAGAACTATGCTCAGCGCTCGCTCTTCTCTTTCTCCTCGATTATGTGCTTCTTCTTTAATTACCGCCGGGCAAATTATTATTTCTCCCCAGATATCATCTTCATCAGAAAGCCCATAGAAAAAAGATATGACATCGGTATAGACGTCCTGGTGAAAAAATCTCTTTTTTAGACTTCTAATTTCTTCTTTACCTACTACTGCTATACTCAAGCACCCGGGAAAGTCCTTGTTTTCTTGTTTTAAAACCAGATTTACTATCTTCTGTATTGTTCTTTTGGTTAAAAAACTTTCCTTAGTCTTATTTACTATTTCTATTTTTTTCATTCTTCCCATTCCCTTTAGCCATCTTTAATACTTCTTCTTCCGGATAGTAAGGAACCCGGGAGTGAATCATACCATTCAAAACCACTACAAAAGCTTGAGCAATTTGTCGCATATCTCTCATCGTGAGAGGAGACTCATCTAATTGTCCATCTCGTAAGTATTTTTGTAAAATCCCATTAACTATAGCATCTACTCGGCTAGGGGTAGGATGAGCAGTGCTGCGAACTGCTGCCTCCACACTATCAGCTAAAAATATTAACGCTTCTTCAGTGGTGTGAGGTAGAGGACCGGGATAGCGAAATTCTTCTTCTCTTACTTCGTCTTTTCTTTCTTTCAGAGCTTTATCATAAAAATAGCGAATTATAGTCGTTCCATGATGGCGAGCGATAATTTCTCGAATTTCCGGAGGCAAATTGTGTTGTTTGGCTATTTCCACTCCGTCTTTAACATGGCTTTGGATGATCAAAGAACTCAAGTTAGGAGAAAGACGATTATGAATATTATGCCCTTCTATTTGATTCTCAATAAAAAAGTAAGGTCTTTTTATTTTACCTATATCATGATAATACGCTCCGGCTCTAACCAAAAAAGGATTGGCTCCAATTCTGTCTGCTGCAGCTTCGGCAAGATTGGCTACCATCAAACTATGGCTATAAGTACCAGGAGCTTCCATAAGAAGCCTTTTTAAAAGAGGATGGGTAGGGTTTAACAACTCCATCAGCCGGAACTCAGAAGTTATATGAAAAGTGCTCTCTAAAAGAGTAATCCCTCCCATAGCTATTACTGCTCCTCCCATTCCTCCTCCCCATCCATAAAAAGCGTCAGCCAAAACCCTGGTTAGCTCTTTACTTTCTTGCAAACCAAAAACCAAACTCAAACCCATATTCATGAAAGCCATCATCATCCCTGCTTTTACCAGGTCTCTTCTTTTAGATATTTTGCTCAACCAAAAAAGAGGTAAGAATAAATTGAGATAGATATAAAATCCCTGGAGAAAATCCATTTTATCTCCCCACAGAAGGAGAGGAAAAAGAATTAGGGATTCCCCTAAAGCATAATCTTTACCCAAAATAGATAATAGGATAAGAGGAAGGGCGCTAATTATCATAAAAAAGGAGGAAAGGCGGAAAGTCAACACATTCATAGCTATAATACCCCCCACTACCACTAAACGCAGAAGGAGCAAAGAATCATTCTCCAAAAGAGAGGGGGTAAATTTTTTGATGTAGAAATATTCTGCCATCACCGCTCCACCTATTACCAAAGCCCAAGCCAAAAGTTGAAACCACTGACCTTTTTCTCCCACGAGACCCATAGCCCTTAAAATTTCTATGTCCTCTTTAGTAACTACTTCTCCTTTTCTTAAAATCACCTCTCCTCGTTTAATAATTCTTTTCACCGGTTGCAGAGATTCTAAGGCTTTTAAGCGTTCTTTTTGGGTGCTTTCGATATCTATTACCGCGGTAGGCCGGAGAAAACGAAAAATTAAAGCTCCTACTACTCTTATTTCATCTCCCGTTAGCTCCATTCTCTCCAATTCGCTATAGGCTTCTAAAATTTTATTCTCTACTTCCTCTTCTCGGATGGGACTGGATAGGTAGCGATTGATCAAGTCAAAGGTGATTCCTCTAACTTTCTCATATTCTTCTTGGGAAGAAGCCACTAACCACTCCACTACTCCTGGAGTAATTCTCCATTTTTTACTAAAAGTATCTTTAAAATCAAGGGATAAAAAAGAATGAGTAGGACGTATTTCCTCTACAGAATTAAAAAATTCTTCCAACTCTTGCCTGATTTTATTCAGCGTTTGAGGATCAACTCGATAAACAGGGGCAACAGCAGAAAGAATTCTATTCTGAACTTCAGTAGTACTGGGAACATCAACAATTTCCACCGAACGAGGAGCAATAATATCTCGAGTAACTACTTCTCCCTCTCTAACATTCCAACCCTCTCCCCAGGAAGAAAACCAAAAGAGAAAGAAAAGCATTATTCCATAAAGAAAAAAATTTAAAAAAAA
>JARRCQ010000028.1 GCA_029982105.1 Candidatus Atribacteria bacterium
TACAATTTTAGAAGAATAAAATATAGATGCTTGTATTTACTGGGTTTGAGGCATCAGAATGAGTAAAAATCAGCAAAAAGTGTCAAAGTCGGGAGCTCTATTTTATGTTCAACCCGAAACACAAAAGTAAGAGTCAAGCTAAAAGCAGAGCCTCCACTGCGTTTCCACCTTTATGGGATACTAAATCCATCTCCATAAATCCTACTTATTTTCATTCCAAATTTTCTTTCCTCACCAATCAATCTATACGCTCTACCAAAAATGTTTTTTTCGTAAACACACCTATCAGATTAGGAGAGTAACCGTAAATATAATCACGATTGTATCTATTAATAGCTATTAAGTTATCGAGCCTTTCTGTCTTTTTCTTTTTTGGGTAACTTATCATATTCTTTAGTTGCCTCATAAATAATTTCTCTTTGATTTTTAGTTGAGACAATTCGATCGGGTGCTATTTGGGTTCGGCAGTGTTATTATATTACTATAATGTAATTTTACTAAAGAAGGGAGGTACTATAATTGAGCAAAGTTCAAACCTTGGGTGATATTCCCAAAAAGATGAAAGCAGTGGTTAACTATGCACCAGGAGACTTCCGGTTAGAGGAAGTGGATGTCCCTCAGATTGGGGAAGGAGAGGTACTCCTTAGGGTTGGTGGTTGTGGTATATGTGCTGGCGATGTAAAAACTTTTCATGGAGCTCCTCGTATTTGGGGAGGTAATGGCCAACCAGCTTATATTTCTACTCCGGTGATACCTGGGCATGAGTTTTATGGACAAGTAGTAGCTTTAGGTGAAGGGGCAGGAGAGAAGTATGGCTTAAAATTAGGAGACTGGGCGGTTTCAGAACAGATTGTCCCCTGTGGTAAATGCCGTTATTGTCTTAGAGGACAGTATTGGATGTGTGAGGTGCATAATATTTATGGATTCCAAAAAGGAGTAGCTGATGGAGGATTTGCTGAATATATCCGTCTTCCTAAAACGGCTATAAATTACAAACTTCCTGATAAGTTTCCTCTCCAGTTAGGTCCTTATGTAGAGCCCTTAGGGTGTGCTATTCATGCTGTAGAGCGAGCTGATATTCAGCTGGAGGATTTTGTAGTAGTTGCTGGTCTGGGCACTTTGGGCTTGGGGATGCTTCAAGCAGCTCGACTCAAACACCCTTCTATGTTAGTAGCTGTGGACCTCAAACCTAAAAGATTAGAATTAGCTAAGCGTTTAGGTGCTGATTTAGCTCTTAATCCTGCTGAGGAAGATGTAGTAGCACGAGTGAAAGATTTAACTGATGGTTATGGTTGCGATGTCTATATCCATGCCAGTGGTAGCCCCAAAGGAGTAATTCAAGGATTGTCTATGATTAGAAAATTAGGTAGATATGTAGAATTCAGTGTATTTAATGAACCTACCACAGTGGATTGGAGTATCATTGGTGACGTAAAAGAGTTGGATATCAGAGGAGCTCATTTATCTCCTTATACTTATCCTCTGGCTATTAAGTTTTTGGCCGATGGAACAGTAAAAGCTGATGAGATTATAACCCATGAATTTCCTCTTACTGAATTTAAAAAAGCAATGGAAGTAGCAGAAAAAGGAGAAGATGCTATAAAAGTAGTGCTTAAGCCTTAGTAATATGTTGTTCAGTGCTGTTTAAACAAAAAGGCGGAGCACTTCCGCCTTTTTGTTTTTTCATTGGGTTATTGCCGACTTTGGTGTTCCGGTATTGTGGTATATTGCAAAACTTGTTAGGCTTTCAAAGTAACTACAGTTACCCCTGCTCCTCCTTCTTCGGGATACCCTAAGCGGAAACTTTCTACAGCAGGGTGACTGCGCAAAAATTGATGAGTAGCTTCGCGGAGAATTCCTTCCCCTTTCCCATGGATGACGTAGACGGTTTGGAATCCAGCCAAAATTACCTGGTCAAAATATCTCTCTAACTTTTCTAAAGCTTCTGCTCGATTGAGCATCCTTATTTCTATCCGGTTTTCAATCCGAGGTGCAGGAGAAGAATAACCGACCACCGAAGAAGGTAAATTATTTTGTTCTCTCTCTTCATTTATTGTTTTCTGGAGATGAGAAAAAGAAGTTTTAACCTTCCTTCCTTCTACTTCTACCACTGCTTCCTTCTTTTTGAAGTCTAAAGAAACAACCTTACCTTCTCCTCGAAGAAAGTCTACTGTTACCATCTCTCCCTCTTGCCAATTTTCCTCTGAAGAAGAAATTTCTGTATTATGAGCTAACTCTTGCCACCGCTTTTCTTCCTCCCTCAAGCGTCTTTTTAACTTTTGATATTCTTCTTGATTTAACCTTTCTTCTTTTCTTAACTTTCCCACCAGCTGTGATATTTCTCTCTGAGTTTGGCGGAGATAGTTAGTGAACTCTTCTCTTTCTTCTCTTTCTATTTTTTCCCTTCTCTTCTCCAATTCTTTTTCTTTTTGTTTCAGTTTTTCCTCTTTTTCTGTTAACTCTTCTATTTTTCTTTGGTATTCTTCTGCTAATTGGTTTAAATACTCCCGACGCTCCGATAGAGCAAGGAGAAGTTGATTAAATTCCCACTCTTTTTTATCTACAATGGCCAGGGCTGCTTGTACTATCTCTTGGGGAATCCCCACTCTTTCGGCAATATGAATCCCATAACTTGGTCCAATTTCTCCCAATACTAATTTATAAGTAGGCTCTAGAGTTTGAGGATTAAAAGCTAAAGAAGCTGGAATTGCTCCCTCTTCTTGAAAAGCATATTGCTTAATCGCTGGAAGATGAGTGGTTACTAAGGTAGCAATACTCCTTTTCCGGAGGTATTGAAGAATGGCTATAGCTAAAGCAGAACCTTCCTCTGGGTCTGTTCCTCCTCCCAATTCATCAATTAAAAATAAAGCTGGACTCTCAACTTCCTGTAATGCTTTTTTTAAACTATTAAGGCGATAGGTAAAAGTGCTTAATTCGTTTTCCAAATCTTGATGATCACCGATGTCTACAAAGAGGTAACGATAAAGAGGAAGAGATGAACCTTCTTCTAAGGGAGCCGGAATACCACAGAAAGTTAAAAAAACTATCAAAGCCACACTTTTTAAAAGGACTGTTTTACCACCAGCGTTGGGTCCACTTATTACTAAGATAGATTTATCGGGAGATAGTTCTAAATCAAAAGGAACTGCTTTTTCTCCCAATAGGGGATGATGGCCACCTCTAATTACCAGTTTTTCTCCCCACTGAGGCACTTTCCCCCTCCACGATTTACCTAAGATAGCTTTAGCCTGTAATAAATCCAGGTAAATTAGGGCTTCATAACTCTCTTTTATTTCTTCTAAATAAGGACGAAGCTCAGAAGTGAGCTCTTGTAATAGGCGAGCGATTTCCTCTTCTTCTTGTAGAAGGTTGAATTCCAGTTCATTATCCAATTCTAAAATCTTAGCTGGCTCGATAAAAACAGTGGAACCACTGGAAGAATAATCTATTATTAAACCCTCTATAGCATTACGATATTGAATTTTTAAAGGTATGACATATCTTCCTCTTCTTTGAGTGTAAGTTCTATCTTGAAGAAGAGGAGCTAACCGGGAACTGTTGAGTAGGTCTTCTAACTCTCTTCCAATTCTATCTTGAAGAAATTTAATCCTCTTCCTCAAGGACCAAAGCCTATCGCTTGCTGTGTCTAAGATGTAGCCCTCCTTAGAAATAATCTTTTCCATTTTCTTTACTAGAGGGCGAAAATTTTTGATTTTATCGAAATAAGGAAAAAGGGAGGAATACTTTTCTTTTGTTTTTCGTTCTTTTGCCTCTTCTTGAATTTCTATAGTTAATCGAAAAAAATTTAAAATTTCTATTAGATTTTCTAAACCCAGGGAAGAGCCTACTACTTCTATTCGAGGAAAGAGAGGGCGAAGGTCAGATAACCCCCGAAGACTAAAAGAGCCATCGAATTGAATCATATCTAAGATTTCTCGAGCTTCTTGAATTTTAGAATAAGCTTCTTCGGGGGAAAACGGAGTAATAGAGTAAGCTAATTCTCGAGTTGGGGGAGAAGAACAGAGAGATGCCAATCTTTCTACAATCTTATCCCAGTCAAAAGTGTCGAGAACTAGAGGAGAAAGGTTTATACCCATCCTATCCCTTTTTGTAAAATCCCCTGGAGAAATTGAAGGTGAGGAATCTTTAATACCCACTCATATAAATAAATCAGCAGGGGTTGAGTTAATCGAAGATAAAAGGAGGAACTATAAATATTTTGATTCACTACTGGAAAATAGGAAAGATTAAGGAGGAGAAGAGTAATAAGCAACATCCACAAAATCCCCTTAGCTATTCCTACCACTGAACCTAAAATAGAGTCTACCCATACTATATCTAAGCTTTTAAATATCCACCGAAACCGCACCCCTAACCAGGAGGAAGCTATACTATAGGTAAAAAAATAAGGAAAAACCCTAAGGGGGAAAACCAAATATAATACTTACCAAATAAATTAGCAAAAAAACCACCTATTACAGGATAATACTGTAGACCTATCAGCAATCCGCCCAAAAAGCCTATCAGCCCCAGAACTTCCTTGCTAAAACCTCGTAAAGCACTTCTTATAATATTTGCACCTAATAATATTAGGCCTACGATAGAATACCAATCTATGGTCAAAAATTAACTAATTCCTCCCGCAGAAGCACGCCTTCTTTTACTTTGAGGTGGGCTTTAATTTTTTGTATCCATCTATCTACTTCTTCATCATTCAGAGTCCTATCCGGGGAACGAAAAGTAATCCGGAAGGAAAAATTTTTCTTACCCTGAGGGACATTTTTCCCCTGGAAAAGGTCAAAAAGCTCTACCTTTTCCACCTCCATCTGCTCCTGGGAAATGGTTTGAGCTACTAATCCTTCTATTTCTCCCCATCTGGTAGCCTCGTCTACCAAAAGAGAAATATCTCTAATCACAGAGGGAAAAGTAACTATTTCTTTCAGTTGAAAAGCTTTTTCTTCCCTGCTGGTTAACCAATCCAGATTAAACTCTGCTATATATATTTTACCCCAAAAACCCCATTCTTTAATCCAAGAAGGGGATAGGAGGCCTCCTCTTCCTACTTCTTTTCCCGAAATATCTACTAGAAAAGAGCAAGAAGGCTCTAAAGCAAATCCCCTTCCTTCTTGGAAGCAGATTTCTTCCTCTCTAAAACCAGCTATTTCCAGAAGCTCCTCTACCAGACCTTTTAACGAGAAAATGTCTACTTCTCCACTTTTCTGCCACAGAGGGGGCAGCAAATAGCCAGTTAAAGCCATAAATAGTCTTTCTTCTTCTTGAAAAAGAGCATTTATTCCTCTTCGGAATACTTTTCCTATTTCGAATAATCCCCAATTATTTCTTCCTCGGGTGATATTAATCTTTAACACTTCTAGAGCAGATAAAAGAAGATGAGGACGGAGATAAGATTGTTCCTGAGAAAGGGGATTTTTTATCTCTATTCCTTTTTCTTTCTCGCCCCATAGATCTATTACCTCAGGACTAATTAGGGGAAAACTTACAATTTCTTTTAATCCTTTATCTACTAAATGCTTTCTCAGTTTTTCTTCTTTAATTCTCTTTTTATCTTGGTTTCCCGGGTCAAAGGGAAACTGGGGAAGGCGGGGAATGATTTTATCATAACCGTATATTCGGCCTATTTCTTCAGCAATGTCCACAGGGAGATAAATATCACTTCGCCAGCTGGGAACTGTAACCTGAATTGTTTCTTCTCCCCGAATAGAATTTACCTCAAAACCTAATCCGGTCAAAATCTTTATCATTTCTTCTTTTTCTATAGAATACCCTAAGGTTTTTTCTACCTCTTCGGGGACAAAAGATACTTTCCTTTCTTCTTTGGAAGGGTTACCGGTTATTAACCAACCTGAAGCAGGTTCTCCATCTTTTCCCAAAAGGTGAAGCACCCGACTGGAAGCGTAAATTACTTTTTCCGGGTCTACTCCTCGCTCAAAACGAGCTGAGGCATCGGTTCTCAGTCCTAAAGCTTTAGCTGTTTTTCTTACTGCTACCCGGTCAAAAATAGCTGCTTCTAAAAATACCTCTGAAGTGAAAGGAGTAATTTCACTTTCTTTTCCTCCCATTACCCCAGCTATACCTATGGGGCGCTCCGTATCAGCTATTACTAACATCCCCGAAGATAATTCTCTTTCTACCCCATCAATAGTTATCAGCTTTTCTCCTTCTCTTGCTCTTCTTACTATTATCTTTCTTCCTTTAATAACTGAGGCATCGAAAGCATGTAGAGGTTGGCCAATTTCCATCATCACTAAATTGGTGAAGTCCACTACGTTGTTAATAGGTCTCAAGCCTAAGAAAGAGAGTTCTTTTAAAACCCACCAAGGGGAAGGGCGAATAGAAATCCGTCTTAAGTGCTTTCCAGTATAATAGGGACAGAGGTCTGGCGCTTGATTTTCTAAACTAAAATCGGAAGAGGCATCGGTTTCTTCATAATCCGCCTGAGGAATCTGCCACTTTAAACCCAACTTTGCTCCTACTTCTCGAGCTAAACCCAGACAGGAAAGACAATCTCCACGGTTAGCAGTGACTTCTATATCTAGGACTATATCATCATCGTCTAAGAGAAGAGAAGTAACGTCTTCTCCTTCTTCTGCTGAGAAGGGGAAGGGAATCAAAAAATCTATGGTTTCCTCTTTTCCTTTTTCCCAGGGTAAGAAATGAAGAATACCTTTTTCTACACCTACTATAATTTTAGTTTCTACTTCTGGTATTCCCCAGTTATTTACTTTTATCTTCTCAGTCTTTCCTCGAAAATGAACTTCTCCTTCGGAATAAAGCATCCCCTTTTTTACGTTATTTAATGTAGCTACCATAAGAGGAAAGGGGAACAACTCCTTAGCTTTCCAGGTTTTTTCTACTGTTAACCCTTGCTCAGTAAGAAGGGTAATTAATTCTTCTCCAGGAAGATTCAAATCAGGTAGGAATTTTTTTAGAATACTATAAGAAATTCTCATAAAACCTTAGTCCTCGCCTAAAAAGTATTAAATTGTTCCAAAAACTGCACATCGTTTTCCATAAACCACCTTATGTCTTTTATGCCAAATTTAAGCATGGCAACCCTTTCTACTCCCATTCCAAAGGCGAACCCTCGTACCTTTTGAGGGTCATAGCCAGCATGTACAAAAACCTGGGGATGAACCAGACCGGCGCCTAAAATTTCTAACCATCCACTATATCCACAAGAGCGGCAGCCCTTACCACCGCACACTCCACAGGAGACATCCACTTCGGCGCTGGGTTCAGTAAAAGGAAAGTATCCCGGGCGAAATCGTGTTTTTCTATCTTCACCGAAAAAACGATGTACGAAAACCTCCAGAGTACCTTTCAAGTCTCCCATAGAAATATCTTGAGCTACTACTAAGCCCTCTATTTGATGAAACATAGGGCTATGAGTAGCATCGAAAGCATCTCGACGGTAGCATTTCCCCGGAACTACTACTTTAAAAGGTGGTTTTAGCTTTTCCATCACCCGAATTTGGGCAGGAGAAGTATGAGTGCGAAGTAAGTAACCGGGAGCTAAGTAAAAAGAATCCTGGTCGTCACGGGCTGGATGGTCAGGAGGAATATTCAAAGCTTCGAAATTATAAAATTCAGTTTCTATCTCCGGCCCTTCTTCTACTCGGAACCCCAGACTCTCAAAGATAGTTAAAATCCAATCTCGAGTAAGGAGAACAGGATGAAAAGAACCCAACCATCCTTTCTTTCCCGGAAGAGTGATATCAATTTCTGATTTTTCCTCGGTGGAGAGAAGTTCCTGATATTTTTTTTCCAGCAACTCTTCCATTTCTTTTTTAAGCTGATTAATCTTTTTGCCCCAAACTCTTTTCTCTTCCGGAGGTAGTTCTTTTAACTTATTTAAAAATTCTCCCCACCGGCTTTTTTTCCCTATATATTTACCCTTTAAGTAATTCCAATCGCTCAGGGTGGTAGTTTTTTTAATCTCTTCCTGAAAACTTTCCCAATATTCTTCTAATTCTTGCAAGATGTTTCCTCCATTCCCATAAAATAATTGGAAAACTGTGGTAGTTTCCAATTATTTTATGAAAGGACAAAATCTAAAATTTAGAGCTGGGATTTGGCTATTTCGACCAGCTTTTGAAAAGCTTCCTGATCTTCAATAGCTAAGCGAGAGAGGTTTTTCCGGTCCAGATTTATTCCCGCCTTGCGAAGAGCCCCCATAAACTTACTATAATTTATTCCTTCTTCTCTCGCTGCAGCGTTTATTCTGGCAATCCATAAACGACGAAAATCACGTTTACGGTTTTTTCGGTCTCGATATGCATAAGCCTGAGACCTCATCACTTGTTCTTTAGCTCTTCGGTAAGAGCGAGAACGAGCCCCTCGGTAACCTTGGGCTAACTTCATTATTTTCTTTCTTCTTTCTCGAGAAGCTACACTATTTTTTACTCTGGGCATACTTCATTCACTCCTTTAAGCCTGTAAAAGCAACTTGAGCACTTTTTTCTCTTCTACTTTATTTAAAATAACAGATTTTCTAAGCCTTCTTTTTCTATTTCTACTTTTGTGAGCTAAAAGATGACTTTTCCCTGCCTGGGCTCTTTTTACTTTACCAGTAGCAGTAATTTTAAATCGCTTTGCTGCACCTCGATGGGTTTTCATCTTCGGCATGGTCATTCCTCCTCACTTCTTAGGGGCTAAAGTAACTGTAAGATGTGGCCCCTCATATTTTATATCTTGTTCTACTTTTCCTACTTCTTCTAAATCAGCTATCATCTTTTTTAACAGTTCTTCTCCTTTTTCTCGAAACGCCGCTTCTCTTCCCCGAAATCTAACTATTATTTTTACTCTGTCACCATCTTCTAAAAAGTGAAACGCATTTTTAAGTTTAACTTGATAATCATGTTGATCAATTTTAGGTCTTAAGTTAAGCTGTTTTAACTCAGAAGTTTTCTGTTTTTTGCGGGAAAGCTTAATTTTTTTCTCCTTTTCATATCTGAACTTTCCATAGTCCATTATCCGACATACAGGAGGATGAGCATCAGGTGCTACTTCTACTAAATCCAAACCTGCTTCTTCGGCCATTTCTAAAGCCCTTTTCAGAGGAACAACCCCTAACTGCTCTCCCTCCGGAGAAATCAACCGCACTTCCCGTGCTCCAATTTGATGGTTAACGCGGTAATTTACTACTTCTATGCTTATCGCCTCCCTAGCTTCTGTGTTGATGGTTCAAAACATATCATATTTATTCATCTTAGTCAATTTATAGTTGGTTCTATGATAAATTGTGGGAAAAAATATCTAAAAAGAAGTATGGTGACAAAGCCAGGATGGAAAATCAAAGAAAGGAGGCCTTACCACCATGGCCAGAGGCCAAAATAATGGTATCACAATTCTATTTTTTTTCCAACAGCCTCGGGATAATTTGACAAAAAACTAAGTGTTGGTTATAATTAAACAAAATAATAATGAGAACTATTATTAAAATGGATGAGATAACTAAAACTAAAAAAACCAAACAAAGAGAAGCCATTTTAGAAATTCTAAAAAATACCAAATCTCATCCTACTGCCGATGAAATTTACCAAAAAGTGCGGCAGGAGATTCCCCGTATTAGTAAGGGCACAGTATATCGTAATTTGAAGTTGCTTGCTGAAAAAGGAGAGGCAATTAAGATTGACACGGAAGGGACGGAAGCAAGATATGATGCCCGAGTAGAAAGTCATTACCATTTCCGCTGCGATAGTTGTGGAAAAGTTTTTGATGTAGATGTACCAGTAGATGCAGAGCTGGATAAAAAGGCAGCTCAAGAAACGGGGTTTAATATTACTCATCACATTTTAGAGTTTCGGGGCTTGTGCTCTGAGTGTCAGAAAAAGACGATTATCTCCTCCCGGGGAGATAAAAATAAAAAGGAGGTATGAACGATGGAAGAAGTAAGAGAAGAAATTATCCATTTCCCTCGAGTGGGAGAAGTAGCTCCTTCTTTCGAAGCTGTTACTACTCATGGGACTTTAAGGTTGGAAGATTTCAAGGGAAGTTGGCTGGTGTTATTTTCTCACCCCGCTGACTTCACCCCGGTGTGCACTACTGAATTTATCGCTTTTAGCCAGGCTTATCCTGAATTTCAAAAACGAGGGGTAGAGCTCTTGGGACTCAGTGTGGATAGCGTATCCTCTCACATTGCCTGGACTCGTAACATTCAGGAAAAAACCGGAGTTAAAGTTCCCTTCCCCATTATTGCCGACCTCAGTAAAGAAGTATCTATTAAGTACGGTATGATTCACCCCGGAGAAAGCAAAACTGAAACTATTCGGTGCGTGTTTATCATTGACCCTAATCAGGTTATTCGTGCTATCCTTTATTACCCTCTAACTACTGGTAGAAATATCAGTGAAATATTGAGGATAATCGATGCTTTGCAAACCACTGATAAATACGGCGTAGCTACTCCGGCTAACTGGCAACCAGGAGAAAAAGTAATAGTTCCTCCTCCTAACACTGTAGAAGGAGCAGAAGAGCGGTTGAAAGAGGGATATGAATGTGTAGATTGGTATCTGTGTAAGAAAAGCGTCTGAGAAAGGAGGGTTTTTATGGCCTGTGTAACGCCGGAAGGTAAACCCACTGAATCGGGGAAGAAAATACTTAATGCCCTGAAATCTGGGGCAGCGTCTCCTGAAGAGGTAGCTAAAATCAGTGGTTTACCTCTCTTCCGAGTAAGAAGTGGACTTCGAGATATGGTGCAAGTAGATTTAGCTAAAGAAGAGGGAGAAGGAAAATATAAACTCACGGAAAAAGGTGGAAAGTTTATCGAATAGTGGAGAAAAAGCTAACTTTATCAGGAGGAAGACAATAATAGAAGATGGCTATAGGGGGAAACTCCGACTATAGGGGAAAAAGACCCCCTATAATCCCCAGAAGACGGCCTACGGAGTAAACATTAAAGACAAATTAGGTAGAAAAGAATTCGGACAACAACGCTGGAGAGAAAGCACTCCAGCGTTGTGATTCCAGGCTTTTGGCTTCTGATATAATTTTAAAGTTTTAATAGTTTAACAAGTTTTGCGGAATACTATAATTTGTAAAGATACAAAAGTTATAGAGGAAGATACCTCTTAGTAAAAACCTTCGGATTCTCGATAAAAACTTTAGGGATAGCCAAGACGTGAAGCTTTTGTGGGAGTTTGCGTTTTATTCTCAATCTTGTTAGTGTAAACTTATCGTAGGAGTTTTAAAGAAGAATATTTTAAAGAGGGAAG
>JARRCQ010000029.1 GCA_029982105.1 Candidatus Atribacteria bacterium
GAAAAAAAATAAAGGAGGTGCAGAGAAATGAATAAAAAAACCATTCGAGATATTCCTCAAGAAGAGCTTAAGGGAAAGAGAGTATTGGTGAGGGTAGATTTTAACGTTCCTTTAGATGAGAACCGACGGGTTACCGATGACACGAGGATTGTAGAAAGCTTACCTACTATAAAATATCTCAAGGAAAGAGGAGCTAAGGTGATTTTAGTTTCTCACTTGGGTCGTCCTAAGGGTAAGTTTGCCGAAGAGTTGAGAATGGACCCTGTAGCTCAAAGATTAGAAGAGCTTTTGGGAGAGAAGGTTTATAAAGTAGATGATTGCATAGGAGAAAAAGTAGAGGAAGCGGTTTCTAAACTCAAAGATGGGGAAGTGCTTCTCCTGGAGAACATTCGTTTTTACTCCCAGGAAGAAGCCAACGATGAAGAATTTGCTCGAGCTCTTTCTCGCTTAGCTGATATTTATGTCAATGATGCTTTTGGAACTGCTCATCGAGCTCATGCTTCTACTGCTGGAGTAGCTAAGTTTTTGCCTGCTTATGCTGGCTTTTTGATGGAAAAAGAATTGGAAGCTTTAGGAGAAAAGCTTAACAACCCAGTAAGACCTTTTCTGGCTATCTTGGGAGGAGCTAAAGTATCAACCAAAATTGGAGTTATTAGAAAACTTTTAGAAAAAGTGGATGTCCTTCTTTTAGGTGGTGGAATGGCTTATACTTTTGTGAAAGCTTTGGGCTATGAAGTGGGCAATTCTATTTTGGAAGAATCTATGATAGGAGAGGCCTCTGATGTGTTACGAATAGCTCGAGAAAGAGGAGTACGTTTGGAACTCCCAGAAGATTTTGTAGTAGCTCCGGAAGCTAAGGAAGGAATAGAAACTAGAGTAGTGAAGTGGAATCAAATTCCTTCTGATATGGCTGGTTTTGATATTGGAACACAAACTATAGAAAAATTTGGTCGCTACATTCAAGAAGCTAAAACTATTTTCTGGAATGGACCTTTGGGAGTTTTTGAGGTAGAGACTTTTTCTCGAGGAACAATAGCTATAGCTAAAAAAGTTGCTGAAAGTGGTGCTATAAGCATAGTGGGTGGTGGAGATACTATAGCTGCTATTAACAAAGCAGGAGTTAAAGATAAGATTACTCATATTTCTACTGGTGGTGGTGCATCTTTAGAGTTTTTAGAGGGACGAGCTTTACCTGGAGTAGGAGTATTGCTGGATAAATAATAGAGAAAGGTCAGGAACTCGGAAAAGTTCGAATTATTTTCTGCCAGTGAGTTCCTGGCCAATATATACGATGACATTTGGGACATTTTTTAAATTGGGAAAAAGTTAAAGAAACAAAAAGAGGAATTTCCTTTTTCGCTTCTTCTGGGGGGAGGTCAAAGAGTAGCTCATTGCAATGGGGACAACGGGTAAGGTGAGTAAGGCAAGTAAGGCGAAAAGCATTTATTACTTCTTGTACTTGCTCTTCTACTCGAGAAGAAAAGATGAGGTAGGCAACATCAGGAGCCCTTTTTGCTAAGTCTCGGTCTTTAGTGAGAAGAATTCGGTGCTCAAAACGAGCAAGCGCTATTATTTTAGCATCGTCTAAATAACGAAGGTACTTGGTGTCATATCCTAAAATCCTTAACCACCGAGCTAATTTACCCAACATGCAATCAGCTAAAAATTTGGGGATAACCATGTTTTAATTTTAACATAGAGAATTTAATTTTTGGGTTGGGGAGGTCTATAAGCTATGCCTAATTCTAAACCCCCTTATTTTTTGGGTATTGATGTAGGAACTCAAGGGTTACGAAGTGGTATTTTTGATTCCCGTGGTAATGTGATAGCCCTTTCTTTTTATTCCTATCCTGAACACCACCCTCGTCCGGGATGGGCAGAGCAAGATCCTAATGATTGGTGGAGAGCGGTTCAGGACACTGTTCGCCGTTGTGTTATCCAGGGAGAAGTGCAACCAGAAGACATTGCTGCTTTGAGTGTTAGTGCTAGTTCTTGTACTGTGCTCCCCGTAGACCAATTTGGCAATCCTAAACACCGAGCCATTATGTGGATGGATGTTCGAGCTTTTGAGCAGGCAGAGAGAATTAATGCTACTCATAATCCTGTTCTGCGCTATGCTGGAGGAAGTGAATCACCAGAGTGGATGATACCTAAAGCTTTATGGCTCAAAGAAAATTTACCTGACGTTTTTGCCAACTCTGACTACTTGGTGGAATGCCAAAATTGGGTGGTTTTTAAACTCACTGACCGTTGGGTTACTTCTCTCAATAATGCTATCTGTAAATGGAATTATTGTCCTCCGGAAGGAGGTTGGCCAGTTTCTTTGTTACGAGAGCTGAATTTTGAAGAAGTATTGGATAAATGGCCTCGAGATTTAATTCCAGTGGGGGGAAGGGTAGGGGAATTGACTAAAAGAGCAGCTTCTGATTTAGGTCTTATTCCTGGGATTCCAGTTATTCAAGGGGGGATTGATGCTTATGCTGCTATGGTCGGATTGGATGTAGTTCACCCTCAAAGATTAGCTATGGTAATTGGTTCTTCTACCTGTCATCTGGCTCTTTCTGATCGTCCTATTTTTAGCCCGGGTATTTGGGGTCCTTATCAAGGAGCAGTGCTTTCTGATATGTGGATTTTAGAAGGGGGTCAGAGTTCGACCGGTTCTATTATTAAGTGGTTTAGAGATAATTTCTTACAGGAAGAATTTAAAGAAAAAGAGGAAACAGAGAACGTTTTTGATGCTATGGATAGAATAGTAGCCCAAATTCCTCCTGGCTCTGATGGACTTTTAGTATTGGATAACTTTCAAGGTAACCGTAGTCCTTATCAAGATCCTTTAGCTCGAGGTGCTATTTGGGGTCTTTCTCTAAGTCATACTCGGGCTCATATTTTACGAGCTATGTATGAGGGTACAGCTTATGGAGCCTTTCATATTTTAGAAACCTTAGCTCGAGATGGCTTTCAAGCAGAAGAAATATATGTAAGCGGAGGAGGAGCGAGGAGCAAGCTGTGGTTGCAAATTCATGCTGATGTGGCCGATATTCCCGTTTATCTTACCACAGTAGAAGAAGCCAGTACCTTGGGGACAGCAATTTATGCTGCAGTGGGAGTAGGATTTTATGGCAGTATTCCAGAAGCTACTCTTAAAATGGTACAAATATCAGGTCAAATATATCCTCGCCGACAGAATAGAGACCTCTATCGTTTCTATTATGAGCAATATGTTAAAAGTTATTGGCAATTGAGGGATCTGATGCACAAAGTTTCTACTAGATTAGAAACTACTCCTCGAGGTTAAATTTAGTTTATAATGTGAGGAAAAACCGTAGGGGATATAAATTTCTAATCAATACAAACTGAAAACTGGGAGGAAAAAATGCTGGGGAATAAAAATATAAATGATAGTAATCATTTACAGATTGCTGGATGTGACGTAGTAGAGCTGGCTCAAACTATGGGGACTCCTCTTTATGTGTATGATGAGGATCTAATCCGCGATAATATACAAGAATACAAGCAAAGTTTTCAAGAAAACTACCCTCATTTTTCTCTGGCTTATGCAGGTAAGGCTTTTTTGTGTTCCGCCTTGTGTTCTCTCTTGGATAAAGAGGGTTGGTGGGTGGATGTAGTATCGGGGGGAGAATATTACCTTGCCTCTGCTGCTGGTTTTCCGGTAGAGCGAATCATTTTTCATGGTAATAATAAAACTCCAGAAGAGCGGCGGTTAGTTCTTCAGGGAGGAGTAGGGCGGTGGGTGGTAGATAATGAGGTAGAGCTAAATTTCCTTCTTGAAGAAGCTTCGTCATATACTTCTTATAGAGTTCCTCTTTTTTTCCGACTTATTCCGGGGGTTGACCCCCATACTCATCAGTATATTACTACTGGTAAAATTGATAGTAAGTTCGGTTTACCCTTGGGAGAGGCAGAGAATGTGATATTAAAAGCTCTTCAGTCCGAAGATTTAGAAGTAAAAGGCCTTCACTGCCACATTGGTTCACAAATTGATCAGATAGATCCCTTTTTAAAAGCAGCAGAAATTATGCTTCAATTTATGGCCGATTTTAGAAAAAAGTATGACTTTGTATTTCAAGAGTTAGATCTAGGAGGAGGATTGGGAGTTCCTTACTTAGATGAAGAAAAAGGTCGCTTCCCTTCTTTCCATTTTTATGTTCGGGCGATATGTGAAAAAGTAAAATCAGTGTGTGATGAGCTTTCTTACCCTTTGCCACATCTTTATATAGAACCAGGCCGGTCAGTCGTAAACACTGCTGGTAGTACCATTTACCGGGTGGGGAGCGTGAAGGAGATTCCAGGGGTGAAGAAATATGTAGCTGTAGATGGGGGAATGGCTGATAATCCTCGCCCTATTTTATATGGTGCTAAATATCAAGCTCGAATTGGTAATCGAGTGATAGGGAAGAAAGAAAGAGTTTCGGTAGTGGGAAAATGTTGTGAATCGGGAGATGTATTGATAGAAGAAATAGAGCTTCCTTCTCCTTCTCCTGGAGATATTTTAGTAGTAGAGGCCACCGGAGCTTACAATCATTCTATGGCTTCTAATTATAATCTTATCCCTCGTCCGGGAGTGGTTTTCCTCCGGGGGGGTAAGCCAGAATTAGTAGTACGCCCGGAAAATTGGTATGATTTAGTAAGAAGAGATATCATTCCTGGTAAAAATAAAGAGGTGTAGCGATGAAAGAGATTGGAGTGTTTTTAGTAGGAGCAGCGGGTAAGATGGGAAGAGAAATAGTAAGGGCGATTCAAAAAGAAGAAGGTATGGTTTTGCGGGGAGCAGCTGATAAACAAGAAGTGGGTAAAGATGTTGGAGAGCTATCGGGTGTTGGACATCTGGGAGTTGTAATAGAAGAAGATTTAGCTAAGGCAATAAGTAGATTAAAACCTGATGTCATCTGTGATTTTACTCAGGCTGCAGCGCTCCGAGAGAATCTTTCTTTTTTTTTGGATAGTAAAATCCCTTTGGTGATCGGAACAACAGGTTTAGGTAATGAAGAAATAGAAACTCTGCGCCGTAACTGCGAGGAAAAGAAAATGGGTTGTGTAATTGCTCCTAATTTTGCTCTGGGAGCAGTGTTGATGATGCATTTTTCTCGTATTGCTGCTCGATATTTAGAACGAGCAGAAATAATTGAATATCATCACGCTCAAAAAAAAGATGCTCCTTCAGGAACAGCAATAAAAACTGCTCAGGGTATAAAAGAAGTTAAAGATATTGCTTTTTCTGATAAAAGCGAGGAAGTATTATCCGGGGCGCGAGGGGCGCTTTTAGGTTCTGTAAATATCCACAGTGTGAGATTGCCTGGATTTGTAGCTCACCAAGAAGTGATCTGGGGAGGAGAGGGAGAAATTCTCACCATAAGACATGATTCTTTGAGCCGCTCATCTTTTATGCCCGGAGTAATGCGCTCTATTAAAAAAGTTTATGAGGAGCCCCGATTTTACTACGGTTTAGAAGAAGTCATAGGTCTTACTTCTTGATGGATATGATAAAATTTACTCCAAGTTGGTGAAAAATATGCACTTTGTAAAAATGCATGGTTTAGGTAATGATTTTGTTATTTTCCCCGAAGAGGAGACTGCGGGAGTTTCTTCCTGGTCTTCTTTTTCTTTAAAAGTTTGTGACCGTCATCGAGGAGTGGGAGGAGACGGAGTAATTTTGGTTTTATCTTCCTCGATAGCGGATGTGAGGATGCGTATTTTCAACTCTGATGGTAGCGAAGCAGAGATGTGTGGTAATGGGATTCGTTGTCTGGCTAAGTTTGTCTTTGAACGAGGAATAGTGAGTAAAAAGGAATTTAAGGTAGAAACCAAAGCTGGTATTATCATCCCTCAGATTACGGAAGAGGAAAAGGGGAAAGTGAAAAAAGTGAGAGTAAATTTGGGAAAGCCTCGCTTCCAGCCTCGGGAAATTCCGGTGACTTTAGAGGGAGAGGAAGTAAAAAATCATCCCTTAAAGGTGGGAGATAGGACTTTCCTTGTTTCTGCTCTCTCTTTAGGTAACCCTCATGCGGTGATTTTTGAAATCCCTCCTGATTGGGAAAAGTATGGGAGAGAAATAGAAAATCAACCCCTCTTTCCTAAAAAAACTAATGTAGAATTTGCAGAAGTGAAAAACAGAAAAGAAGTAGTGGTGAAAGTCTGGGAAAGAGGAGCAGGAGCCACCCTGGCTTGTGGAACTGGAGCAGCAGCTACTTTAATAGCTGGAGTAAGAGAAGGAAAATTAGATAGAAAAGCTACTGTCTGCTTACCCGGGGGACCGCTGGAGGTAGAGTGGCAAGAAGAAGTCTATATTGAAGGACCAGTAGAGGAAGTGTTTGAAGGAGAAATTGATGGGGAGGTAGAAAAAAAATGGAAGTTGCTCAGCGAATAAAGAACCTTCCCCCTTATCTTTTTGCCGAAATTGAAAAAAAAGTAAACCAAGCTCGGGCAGAAGGTAAGGAGATTATTGATTTGGGGATTGGAGACCCTGATATTCCCACCCCTTCTTTCATTGTAGAGCGGTTGTGTGAAGAGGCTCGACGCCCCGAAAATCATCGCTATCCTTCCTATCGGGGTTTAGCTGCTTTTCGAGAAGCGGTGGCTTTGTGGTATAAAAAAAGATTTGGAGTTAATTTAGATGCTGAACGAGAAGTGGTTTCTCTCATTGGCTCTAAAGAAGGTATTGCTCATCTTCCCCTGTGTCTCGTAGACCCTGGAGATCTGGTTTTGGCTAGTGACCCTGGTTATCCAGTTTATAAAATTGGCACGATGTTGGCCGGAGGTATACCGGTTGAGCTTCCTCTTTTAGCTCAAAATGATTTTCTTCCTGATTTACATAGTTTTCCTGAAAGTATATGGGAAAAAGTGAAAATAGTTTTCTTGAATTATCCTAATAACCCTACGGCGAGCATTGCTCCTTTTTCTTTTTTTGAAGAAATAGTAGAATTAGCTCGGCGTTTTGATTTTGTAATAGCTCATGATTTAGCTTATTCAGAAATAAGCTACGATGGTTATAGAGCCCCCTCTATTTTAGAGGTAGAAGGCGCTCGAGAAGTAGCGATAGAATTCCATTCTCTTTCTAAAACTTTTAATATGACGGGGTGGAGAATAGGTTTTGCAGTGGGGAATGATAAAGTGATAGAAGCTCTGGGGAGAGTAAAAACTAATATTGATTCGGGTATTTTCAATGCTATTCAATGGGCAGGAGTGGAAGCTTTGAGTCATGCAGATGAGGTATTAGAAAGTATAATTCCTATTTACACCGAGCGGCGTAATTTGGTTATAGAGACTTTTTCCTCTTTAGGTTTTGATGTTACTCCTCCTCGGGCTACTTTTTATTTGTGGATTCCAGTTCCTTCAGGGTTTGGCTCTCTAGAATTTACCAACTATCTTTTGGATAAATCTCAAGTAGTAGTTACTCCTGGAACTGGTTTTGGTAAATATGGAGAAGGGTTTATTCGAATTTCTCTTACCACTCCCACTTCTATTTTAGAAAAAGCTATGATAAGGATAAAAGAAACTTGGGATAGGTGAATGACTATGAAGATAGTGGTACAAAAGTTTGGGGGAACTTCAGTTAATACCCGGGAGCTCAGAGAAAAGGCGGCTCTCAAAGTGAAAGAAGCTCAAGAGGAGGGATTCTCTCCGGTAGTGGTGGTATCAGCTATGGGTAGAGAAGGTGCTCCTTATGCTACCGACACTTTGATTTCTTTGGCTCGAGAAGAGTTTTCTAACCTTGACCCCCGGGATTTAGACCTTCTTCTCTCCTGTGGGGAGATTATCTCGGCAGTGGTTATGTCTCAAACTCTGCGTCGGATGGGAATGAAAAGTGTGGCTTTCTCTGGAGCTCAAGCTGGTATCATCACTGATGACCATTTTGGTGATGCTTCTATATTAAGAGTGGAACCAGATAAGATTAAAAAATATTTGGACAAAGGATATGTGGTAGTGACAGCTGGTTTTCAAGGAGTAACTGAGGAAGGAGAAGTTACCACTTTGGGAAGAGGAGGTAGTGATACTACAGCAGTAGTCCTGGGGATCTATTTACAAGCTGACTATGTAGATATTTTTACTGATGTAAATGGAGTTTTTACTGCTGACCCTCATATCGTTCCTGAAGCTCGGATTCTTCAAGGGTTAACCTACACTGAAGCTGCAGAGATAATTCAGCAAGGAGCAAAGGTTATTCACAGTAAAGCTATGAATTTGGCCCGGGAGTATCGGGTGCCTCTCCGAGTTAGGAGTTTAAGCGATGAAGGCAGAGGAACTTTGATTTGTGATATATCTACTCTTACCAAAGAAGGGCTGAGAATCCTCTCTCAAGAGGAGCCGGTTTATAGCATTGCTTATCGCCGGGGCTTGGCTCAAGTGCGGGTTAAGTTAACAAGTTCGGGAAACGGAGAGCTGAAGATTTTTCAATCTCTGGCTCAACGAGGGATCAGTATCGACCTGGTTAGTCTTTTCCCTGAATCTGTAGCTTTTGTAGTGGATGAGAACAAAGGAAGTAAGGTAGAAGAAATCTTGCGTAAAGAAGGATTTGAAGTTAGTTTAACCCTTCCTTGTGCTAAGATTTCTCTGGTGGGCTCAGGTATGGCTGACCGCCCAGGAGTGGTAGCTCAGTTAGTGGAAGCTCTCAAGGAAGCTAATATAGAGATTCTTCAGACCGGAGATTCTCACATTACTATTTCTTGTTTAGTTAAAGCTCAAGATATGGAGAAAGCAATTCAAATCTTGCATCATAAATTTCAATTGGATAATGTTTGTTAGGGGGAAAGGAAATGAGGGGAGATTTTGGTAGTCTTTTAACCGCAGTGGTCACTCCCTTTGACCAAGATTGGACGGTAAATTATTTTGAATTTCGAGAATTGTTGCGAGCTTTAGTGGAAAATGGCTCAGATGGGGTGGTGGTCTCTGGAACTACCGGAGAGTCTCCTACTTTATCTGGAGAGGAAAAACTTCGTCTTTTCGAAGTGGCACTGGAGGAAATAGGAGACCAGGCAAAAGTTGTAGCTGGAACATGCAATTATAATACCAAAGAATCTGTTCTTCTCTCTAAAGAGGCTGAAGAGTTAGGGGTTCATGGTATTCTGGCTGTTACCCCTTATTACAATAAACCGCCTCAAGAAGGACTGTATCAGCACTTTCGGGCTATTGCTGAAGCAGTAAATATCCCGGTTATGATTTATAATATTCCCTCTCGCACGGGAGTAAATATTGAGCCGGAAACCATAGCTCGTCTTGCAGAAATTCCAAACATTACGGCTCTCAAAGAAGCAGCGGGGAGTACTGACCAGATTTCTCGAATTAAAGCTTTAGTCCCTCCTGATTTTTACCTTTATAGTGGGGATGACTTTATGACCCTTCCTCTTTTGGCTCTGGGAGGAGTAGGAGTAGTAAGTGTTGCTTCTCACTTGGTAGGTAAAGAGATTAAAAAAATGATTCAGTTATTCAATGAAGGAAGAACTCAAGAAGCTTTAAAAATCCATCTGGAGCTTTATCCTCTTTTTAAAGCTCTTTTTATCTCTACTAATCCTATTCCAGTAAAAGCGGCTCTAAACTTAGTAGGATGGAGAGTGGGAGGGGTTCGACCTCCTTTATCTTCTTTAGAAGGAGAAAAGGAAGAAAAATTGAAATTGGTTCTGGAAAAATTACACTTGATTTAATTATCAGAAGGTGTTTTAATATTCATCAAAGCGATGATGGGGAAGTTTTTAGCGTTGTAGTCCAGCGAGGAAGGAAGAGTGGAAGCTTCTACTGTGACGCTAAAGAAGATAGAGCCCCAGAGCTGACTCCGAAGAAAAGAGCTGTTCTCTAAGTAGGAGGTCCGGTTACGCCGTTAAAGGAGAAGAGTATAGCAGGGTGGCACCGTGCATTGATTGGCACCCCTGTTCGTCTTTAAAAACCTCGTCTAAAGACGAGGTTTTTTTATTTGGGAAATGGAGGAATAACAATGGTACGTGTGGGAATAATGGGAGCTACTGGATACACTGGACTTGAGCTGTTGCGCATTTTAACCCAACACCCCGGAGTAGAAGTGTGCTGGGTGGGTAGCGAGAGTTTTCCAGATGTAAAATTAGAAGATTATTGCCCAGCCTGGCGGGGAAGGAGTAGCTTAACCTTACAGAAGCAGGAAATAGAAAAATTAGAAGGGGTAGAGGTAATTTTCTTAGCCCTTCCCTCAGGAGTAGCTATGGATTATGTTCCCTTTCTTTTATCTCGAGGGATACGAATTATTGATTTAGGGGCAGATTTCCGTCTTAAGAACGTAGAAGCGTTTCAAAAATATTATCGGTTAGAGCACCGAATTCCTTATCTATTGCAAGAAGCAGTATACGGCATTCCTGAGATTTATGGAGAGGAATTAAAAATGGCACGTTTGGTGGCCAACCCGGGTTGTTATCCTACTTCAGTTATTATTCCCCTTTATCCTTTTTTGAAGGAAAAAGTTATTTCTCCTTCTATTATAGTGGATAGTAAATCAGGGGTAACTGGAGCAGGTAGAAAACCGACTGAGGATAACCAGTTTTGTGAAGTAGATGAAAATTTTAAAGCCTATAAAGTGGGGGAACATCGCCACCAACCAGAAATAAAAGAACAATTGGAATTGGCTGCAAGAGAGGAAGTTAATCTCATTTTCACCCCTTATCTTTTGCCTTTGAAAAGGGGAATTTTGACTACTATTTATATTACTTTAGAAAAAGATATAAAAACGCCAGTGGTTCCTTCTAAAATTTTAAGTATTATGTCAGCAGGTAAACCTGTATTAGCTACAATGAATCTTGATGGAGATGCTCCAGAACTTATAAAAAAAGCCAATTGTGGATATGTTTTTGAAGCTGGAGATAGCAAATCCTTAGCAAATGGGATTTTGCGCCTATATAAAAATGAAAGTTTGAGGAAAAAACTTGGAGAAAATGGCAGAAAATATATCGAAGAGCATTTAAGTGTTAAAACTGCTGCAGAAAAATATGAAAAGCTTTTTATAGAAGTTATAACCAAAAACAATAAAACTAAATAATAAAAATGTTATCAATAAAAATGGTTTATTTATTTATTCAAAGAATTTAGAAAAAACATTATTATCTCTATTTGAAGATATTAAGGAAGGTTTTTATTATGAAAAATAT
>JARRCQ010000030.1 GCA_029982105.1 Candidatus Atribacteria bacterium
ACGCATAATTGAGAGAGCCGTCACGCTTTTGCCTGAACCAGACTCGCCTACAAAACCCCGAGTTTCTCCCTGATTAACCGAAAATGATACTGCATCTACAGCTTTAATAATCCCTTCATGGGTATAAAAGTAAGTTTTTAAGTTGTTTACCTTGAGTAGTTCTTTCTTTTTATTATCTTTCATATCTGCTATATTATTGCTTTAATCGGGGATCTAAAATATCTCTCAGCCCATCACCCAACAAATTAAGTCCCAAAACGGATAAAAGAATAGCTATTCCTGGAAAGGTTGCTGCCCACCAAGCTCCACTTACAATGAAAGAATAGCTGTCAGCCAACATGGCTCCCCATTCGGGAATGGGAGGTTGAGCTCCTAAACCCAAAAAGCCCAGTGCGGCACAATCTAAAATTGCGCTAGCCAGCATTAAAGTTCCATAGACAATAACTGGAGCAACACTATTAGGAAGAATGTGCCGAAAAATTATCCGCCAGTGACTTGAACCAATTGCCTTCTGTACTTCAATATATTCCATTTCTTTGATATATAAAACCGAACTACGAATAATCCTAGCCATCTGAGGAGAATAAACGATACCTATTGCTATCATAGCTTTTTCCAATCCTTGGCCAGCCACTGCTACAATAACGATGGCTAACAATAAAGCTGGAAAGGCAAACATAATATCCACTATCCTCATAATAATTGTATCAATCCAACCACCAAAATAGCCAGATAAAACCCCAAGAGTAATTCCCAAAAACATAGCTATGGCAACCGCTACAAAGCCAGCCGTTAAACTAACTCTGGCACCATAAATAATCCTACTCAAGACACATCTTCCCAATCCATCAGAACCAAGAGGCATACCTGGAGCTCCTTTATCACTCCAGAATCCTGGTTTTAATTTATTAGCCAAAAGAGGAGGAGATGGATAAGGGTCATTAGGAGCAATAAAATCAGCAGTAATAGCACAAAAAACCATAAAGAGTATAATTATTAAACCAAAAACAGCAGATTTATTATACTTAAAGCGACGTAATAATTCACGCCCTGTACTTTCTTTGTAAGTTGTTGTTTCTTGTTCCATATGTTAGCCCAACTATTGATATTTTATTCTTGGATCAATATAAACATAAATAATATCAGTTATTAGATTTACCACTACAAAAATAAAAGCAAAAAACAACACACATCCTTGCACAGCAGGATAATCTCTCATTTGAACCGCTTTTACCACATAACGACCTACACCAGGCCAGGAAAAAACCGTTTCAGTTAAAATAGCACCTGACAAAAGCAAACCAAAGTTTAAACCAATAACGGTAACTACTGGAATTAAAGCATTTCTTACTGCATGTTTATATATCACTGTTCTTTCGGAAAGCCCTTTTGCTCTCTCGGTTCGAATAAAATCCTGTTTTAACACTTCTAACATACTGGAACGAGTTATCCGAGCAATGGTAGCCATCGGAATAGTTCCTAAAGCAAGGGAGGGAAGAATAAGGTGACGTAGGGAACTTATAAATGCTTCCCAATTACCGGTAATAATACTATCTAGAAGATATAAGCCGGTTATTTTGGTAAAAGGAATCATTATATCTATCCGACCACTAATTGGTAACCAGCGCAAAAATACTCCGAAAATCATCATTAACATAATACCCAACCAGAAAACCGGCATGGATACCCCAAACAAAGCAATACCCATAAAGCCATAATCTAATAAGGAATACTGCCGAGAAGCAGAGATAATTCCTGCTAACACCCCTACTACTATGGCAATAAACATAGAAAATAAAGTTAATTCAACAGTGTTGGGGAAGCGGCTCAAAATCTCTTTACTCACATATTCATTGGAAACAATAGAGCGACCAAAATCACCCCGCAAAGCTTGTTTAAGCCAGATCCAATATTGAGTTACTAATGGTTTATCCAGACCGTATTTTATTCGAACTTTCTCAATAGTTTGAGCAGAAGCATGTTCCCCAGCAATGGTTCTTGCTGGATCCCCTGGTGCTAAATGTATTAAAGAGAACACCAAGATAGAAGCACCTAATAGAACGGGAATTAACATTAATAATCTTTTGATGATATACCGCTTCATCTTGCCAAACTTGTTTTTTCCTTTCAGCAGTGATTGTTTATTTTACCATATAAAATATCTATATATAATGTACAAACCAAGATAAAGAACGAACCTTAACCGCTAAGCTTATCTGAACACACATATAAAATTAAAAAGGGTGAACCAACATGGTTCACCCTTTTTAATCAGCTATCGTTTTATATCCACCGGATAGAAGAACATTCGAGAGGTGGGATGTAACACAAAACCCTCTACGTTCTTTCGGAATACCATATTCTGGTTAGAATGAGCCAGAAAAACCCATCCAGCATCTTCATGTATTAATTCCTGGGCTTTCTTATAGTATTCTGCTCTTTTTTCTACGTCATAAGTTCTCAATGCTTTAGTTAGAAGCTCCTGGTTTTCTTCGTTGGTATAAAAGGCATAATTTCCAGCTGTTCCAATGGAACAAGCATTAAGCCCATAGAGAACATTCAAAAAGTTATCAGGATCGCCGTTATCGCCAGTCCATCCCAAAAGACACATTTGATGCATGCCAGCTTCAGTCTCCTGCAAGTAGGTTGCCCAGTCTACCTGATAGAAATTAACTTTAATCCCCACTGCTGCCAGATAGCTTTGTATAGCCTCCCCAATTTTGGGTGGGTCAAACATATAAGGTCTAGAAACAGGCATAACATGTAGAGTAACTTCAAAGCCATCGGGATAACCAGCCTCAGCCAATAGTTCTTTAGCTCTTGTTGGATCATAAGGATAATCTTCTATTTCATCATTGTATCCCAGCATAAAGGGAGGCATTCCGTTTTTAGCTACCGAAGCCGTGCCCATATAGATATCTCTAACAATGGCTTCTTTATCTATGGCCATGTTAATGGCTTGTCTAACTTCCTTTTTAGTGAGAGGCTCAAAGTAACCAGGTGTTTTCTCCAATGGTTCATCAGGGTCTTTTACTCCATTTTTATTGGCATCCACATAACCATAACCATTGTTCATAGCCATAAAACCAATGTTCATACCGGGCTCAGACATCAGAACAAGGTCGGGGTTGGCTCTGATGCGGTCGAAGTCAGCAGGATTGGGGTATTCCATACCATGAATCTCTCCCACCTCTAAAGACAATAAACGGGCAGAAGGATCTGGTATAACCCTGAAGATCAACTTATCAACTTTTGGTCTTCCCCTCCAGTAATTTTCATTAGCTTCCAAGGTAATATGATCATCTTTTACCCATTCTACAAACTTGAAAGGACCAGTTCCACAAGGGTGCTTAAAAGCATCTTCTCCATATTTTTCCGCATTGGCAGGACTGACGATACAAACAGTAAACATAGCTAAACTGGTCATTATAGAGGCATTAGGTTCGCTTAAAATTAGTTTTACAGTATAATCGTCAATTTTCTCCATTCCATCAATATCACTGAACATATAACCCCAATAGGCCCACTCCCCATATTGATGATAGGGATGTTCTGGATTGTATTGACGTTCAAAGGAGAAAACAACTGCATCAGCATTAAAATCGGTACCATCGTGGAATTTAACCCCTTTTCTCAGATGAAAGACAATTTCTTTGCCATCTTCAGATACATCCCATGATTCTGCTAAACATGGTTGAATCTCCGTTGAACCAGCTTTATATTCTACCAATCCTTCGAAAATATTGTCCATCCTTGAAATAGATTCACCATCAGTTGCATCTGCCGGATCCAAACGAGATACATCTCCACTGCTTCCAAAAACTAAGACTTTTTCTTGCGCCAAAGCTAACATTGTTGTGCCCAGAACTAAAACAGAAATCAATAATAAAACTAATATCCCCTTACTTTTCATTCTTTTTCTCCTTTCTTATTAAGAAAACAAAGCTATAATTTATTAATCTCACAAATTTAAAACGACATCACCTCCTTTTTCTAACCCTAAAGAAATTCTTTACTTGTTAGTTTTTAAAAATAAGCCCCCTTCCTTATAGTCGATAAAAAATGGAATAAAGATAGACACTGACCGTTTTTCTGGGATGCAATAACTAACCTATTGATTATCATATAAACAAGACAATTTTCATTATACCAGCCTAATCAGTTATTGGCAATTCTTGGCTGAACGGGTTTATATTTTCCTACCACAGCAATTACTACAAAGGCAACGAATATAAGAACTCCACAATCTCTTCCGCATGACCTTTTACTTTGACTCTAGGAAATATTTTTATTATAAATCCCTCCTGATTTATCAAAAAGGTGGTTCTCTCGATGCCCATATATGTGCGTCCATATAATTTCTTCTCCTTCCAGACACCATACAATTCACAAACCTTGCTTTCCCTATCACTGAGTAATATAAAAGGCAAGTTATATTTGTGAGCAAAGTTGAAGTGGGATTTGACGCTATCTTTACTTATGCCGATAATAACAGTATTGGTTTTTTCGATTTTCTCATAATTATCCCTGAAATCAATCGCCTCTGCCGTACAACCAGCACTATTATCTTTGGGATAAAAATATAAAATAACATTCTTACCAACAAAATTAGATAAGGAAACGTCATTCCCCTGGCTATCAGGCAAAGTAAAATCAGGAGCTTTCATGCCTACTTTTAATTCCATTTTTTCCTCCTGCTACTAAGAATTTTTAAAGAGTTTTTCAAGGAATTTATATTATAAACCACCCATAACTTCTATTCTGTAGAAACCAAAGGAAGTCGAGGGTCGGGTTCCATATCCCAGGAATCTCTCTCTCCTTTTTTCCAATGGAAAAGGCCACAGGCAGCAATCATAGCACCGTTGTCAGTGCAAAGAGAAAGAGAAGGAAAGAAAACCCGTACTCCTCTTTTTTCTCCTTCTTCTTTCATTTTCCTTCGCAGATGACGATTGGCTGCAACTCCTCCCCCCACTACTATCTGAGAAAAACCTTTCATTTCCAAAGCTCTAAAAGTTTTATTTACTAAAACTCTTACTGCGCTTTCTTGAAAAGAAGCCACCAAATCTCGAATGAGCTCTTTATCTTTTTTTTCTTCCTCTCCTAACCGAGAGTAGCAACGTACTACTGCAGTTTTCAGCCCACTAAAGCTAAAATCCAGAGTACCATCATCTTCTAAACCAGCAGAAAAGTGAAAGCGGTTGCTCTGAGCGCCTTCACTCAAGTGGTCTATAATAGGACCTCCGGGGTAACCCAAATTTAAAAACTTAGAGATTTTATCATAAGCCTCTCCGGCAGCATCGTCTCTTGTGCTTCCCAAAAGATAATACTTTCCCCAATCTTCAACAGCAATAATTTCTGTATGGCCTCCGGAAACAATTAAAGCCACAAAAGGAGGTTGGATTTCTGGATATTCAAGACGAATGGCGAAAAGATGTCCTTCCAGATGATTAACCCCGAGAAGAGGTTTATCGCCAACAAGAGCAATGGTTTTAGCCAAGCACATCCCCAAAAGTAAAGATCCCAAAAGACCAGGTCCTTGAGTTACTGTTACTAAGTCTACATCCCTTAAAGTAAGGTGAGCATCCTTAAGAGCCTGGTCTAAAACTGATGGAAGATATTCTAAATGTTTGCGAGAGGCCACTTCTGGTACTATTCCTCCAAAGTGGCGGTGAAACTCAGTTTGACTGGACACTACATTAGATAAAATTTTATGCTCATCATTAATAATCGCCACGCAACTATCGTCACAACTGGTATCTATACCTAAAACGTGAATCAATAATCATCCTCCTAAAATACTTTTTTCATTACTAAAGCATCTTCCCCATCAGAGTAATAATGCTTTCGTAATCCTATTTTCTCAAATCCAAAACTACGATACAAATTCTGGGCTTTAAAATTGGAAGAGCGTACTTCTAACAAAATTTCCTTGCATCCTTGAGATTTAGCATAATCTAGCGCATAGCTAAAAAGTTTTCTACCAAACCCTTCTCCTCGATAAGCAGGATGAATGGCAAAAGTAGTAATATGAGCTTCTCCCCACACTATCCACAGGCCCAAGTAACCAATTATCTTGTTTTGGTAGAAAGCCACAAAGTAGATAGCTACACGGTTAGATAACTCGCTTAAAAACAAAGAATAAGACCAAGGTTGGGGGAAAGAACTCCGCTCAATGGCCATAATTTGAGGCAGATGATAAGGCCTCATTCGGGAGATTTTAAAGTCTCCTTCTTCCCATAAATAAGTTTCTCTATCTCCAGACCTTTGAGCCATACAAAGGCACCAAAGTAAAAATATTTTCTTTACTTACCACCGTTTTATCCTTCCTTTGCCAATACAATTTTATTAATTCTCCTGCTTCAGGTAAAGATTCCTGAGGAGGGAAAAAAGCAAAACCCTCGCTTTTTAAAAATTCTGCTATATCCAGCCAGGGAGTAATCGCCAACACGTTTTTTCCTCTATATATTTTTACCAGCTCTTCTTTTGACCCTACCTGAATTTCTGAAAGAGATGGAGATTGGGAAAACTCGGGCGACAGCTCCATCCAAAAAATTTCCCCTTTTTTGTGTTTTATTATAGGAAGGAAAATCTCATAATTTTGGGAGAAACTTTTAGGAACTCGATGAGCAATAACTTCCAGAGTAGAAAAACCACCCAAGGGTTTCATCACAGAGTAAGCTATTCCCTTTGCCACCATATTTGCAATCTTTACTCCTGTAAAAGAACCCGGTCCCAAACCAACCAACACCGCTTCTAAATCCTTTTCCCAGTCAATTTCTTTCTGCAACAGACTCAAGTGTTTGATAAGCCAGCGAGAATGGTCTTTTTTAGTATAATGAGTTAAACGAAAAAAACTCTCCTCAGCAGAAGCCAGAGCTATACTGAGCCAGGGGGTACTACTATCCAGAGCAAGAATCATAACAGAATACCTCGATATATCTTATCTCTTCTCCCCCATAACTTAAATGAACCCAAAAAAAGGGAGGGGGAAAAAGAGAAGAAAATTTGTCTCCCCATTCTACTATTACTATTCCCTTTTCATCTTCTTGATATTCTTCCCATCCTAAGTCTATTACTTCTTCTTCTTTTTCTAAACGATAAAAATCCAAATGATATAAAGTAAAATCTCCTTTTTTGTATTCATTAACCAAAGAAAAAGAAGGACTTTTAATTTCTTCTTCTATACCTAACCCTCGAGCTATACCTTTTACAAGCTGAGTCTTGCCTACCCCCAATTCTCCAGCCACTATTACCAAATCCCCAGGATGGAAAAATTTTTTAGCTAATTCCTCTCCTCGCTTTTGAGTTTCCTCTTCGCTTTTACTTTGCCACCGAGCAATGATTTTCATAAATTACCCGATTTTTAATCTTACCCAAGCTGCACAGCACCTCATGAGGTATAACATTAGCCCGATTAGCTATTTCCTCTATGGTTATTTCTTCTCCTTCTTCTTTTCCCACTACAGTCACAATGTCTCCCTTTTCTACTCCATCAATTCCTGTTATTTCAACCGTCATTTGATCCATAGAAATATTTCCCCGAGATGGCGCCCTTCTTCCTTTTACCAATACTTCCATCCGATTGGAAAGGTTGCGGAAAAGGCCTTGAGAATAACCTATAGATATTATCGCTATTTTAGTTTCTCTAGAAGTAGTAAAAGTTCCTCCATAACCTATCCGGGAGCCAGAAGGAAGAGTTTTAACTTGCTTCACTCGAGCTTTGATTCTCATAACTGGTTTTAAATCCAGTGGTAAATCCGACCCTTTCCCCCAGGGAGAAACGCCCCACCAGGCAATTCCTACTCGAGATAAATCAAGGTGCATCTCCGGAAAAGAAAGGAAGGCAGCACTATTACAACAATGCTTCTCCCAAGAAGAATTGTTTTCAGGAAACTGATGTAAAAAAGAAAGAAAACGATTAAATTGAAAGCGAGTATATGTTGGATCTGATTCGGCACTGGCAAAATGGGTCATAACTCCTCTCAAGGTAAGATGGTGGTTAATGCCCCATTTTTCCCACCATTCCTCGTTTATCTCTTGAGGTAAAAACCCCATTCTTCCCATCCCCGTATCTACCTTTAGATGGAAAGGTATAATCTTACCAGCTTTCTCAGCTACCCTTTCTAAGGCTTGCAATTCTTTTTCTGAAGAAACCACTGGTGTTAGCTGATCCTCTACAATCATTTCTGCTTCCTCAGTGAAAAATCCTCCCAAAAGATATATATCTCCTTTTAAGCCTCTTTTCCTTAATTCATGTGCCTCTTCTACTGAAGCTACTCCGAATTTTTTTAATCCGAAGTTATAAAGAAGATTTATTGCTTCCCATCCATGACCATAAGCTTCTGATTTTACTACCGCCATAAGAGAAGAAGAAGTCCAATTCTTCAATGCCTCTACATTATGACGTAAGTTATGAGCATTAATCTCCATCCAGCAAGGAAAGAGTATATTCTCCATTTTCTACCATCCTTCGAGCTTCATTCAGTTTTTCGGCTATTTCCCGAGATAAAATTTGCTTTTTCCCCTCTTTTTCCATCAATTCTCCCGCTAACCCGTGGAGAAAAACCCCACTTATTGCGCTATGTAAAGGGCTTACCCCTTGAGCCATAAATCCAGCAATAATTCCAGTTAAAACATCCCCGCTTCCTGCACTGGCGAGGACTGAAGACCCAGTGGGGTTTAAAAATATCTCTCCCTGGGGAGAAGCTACCACTGTTCCTGCCCCTTTTAAAACCGTAATACACCCTAAAAGAGAAGAAGCTCTCAAACTAGCAGCAATTCTACTTTCATTCACCTCTTGCACCGAAATGCCTAAAATTCTTGCCATCTCTCCAGGATGAGGAGTAATCACCCAATCAGTAAGACGAGCCTTCCAGTTATCAATATTTTGGGAAATGATATTTAAAGCATCAGCATCTATTACTCCCGAGAAGGAACTATCTACCACTTTTTCTAAAAAGAGAGAGGTAGAAGGATGAGTTCCCATCCCCGGACCTACAGCTAAAACTCTACACTTTCTGTCTTCTAACGTTTTCTCTATTATCTTCCAATGAGATAAAGAATAATACCAATCTCCAGAAGAAGAAAGGTTAACACTCACCACTTCAGGAATAAAGAGTTTAACTAAAGATGAAAGAGAAGAAGGCAGGGGCCAGATTACCATCCCCGCCCCTGAACGATAACCAGCAAGAGATACTAAAAGACCGGCTCCCAAAAGAGAAGAAGAACCGGCTATCACCCCTAAGACTCCAGCAGAAATTTTATGAGTATCCCAATGCCTCTCAGGAAGCATTTCTTTTACCATAGATGGAGTAATCAAAAATCCATCCGCTTGGAGTCCTGCTTCTTTTAAAGAAAGAGGAATACCAATAGTGGCTAATTTTAATTTTCCCACCCGCTCTCGTCCTGGGAAACTGCACAACCCTCTTTTTATCAACCCCAAAGTAACAGTGAGATCAGCTTTTACTGCTTCTCCCATTATTCGACCATCGCTTGCTTCTACCCCGGATGGAACATCCACAGCTACAACAAAATTACTCGATGTGTTTATTTTTTCTATTATTTCCTTGTATATTCCTTCTACTTCCCGGGTAATACCAGTTCCCAAAAGAGCATCTACTAAAAGAGCTCCCTTCTCTAATTCCACCCCCTGAGAGGAAGAAACCTCTACCACAGGGATAGATAAATTCTTCACCACCTGGTAATTAAAACGAGCATCTTTTTTTAGTTGCTCTCCTTTACCTAAAAGGTAAACCACAATAGAAAGAGAGGGGAGGCGAAGATGGAGATGGCGGGCAATTGCCAGACCATCTCCACCATTGTTACCTACTCCACACAGGATGTAGACTTTAGAGAAAGAATAATGCTGAATAACTTTTATTATCTCTTCTGCTACTCCTCGCCCGGCATTTTCCATCAACAACAGAGTATCCACTCCGTATTTTTCGGAGAGGATTTTCTCCAATTTTTGCATGGTTTCCGAGCTAACCAATTCCAACACTTTCACCTTCTTTTTCCACTCCCACAGCCACCGCCATTACCAGTTGGCGGCTGTGGGAAATAGATATTTCAATCTCTTCAAAAAAAGCAGGAACTTGAGCAGAAAGACAAACTTTCGGCTTCCCTCGAGAAGTGTGCTCTATCTTAACCTCTCGCCAAGGAAGAAGAAAACCCTTAGACAAAAAGAGTTTCTTCACCGCTTCTTTACCGCAAAAAAGAGCTGCTATTCCTTCTCTCTGCCTTAGAGGAGAAGAGTAAAAATCTACCTCTTCTTCCCAAAAGAGTTTATACAAAAAATGTTTCCCAAACTTCTTTACTGCCTCTTCTACTCTCTCTATTTCTATTATATCCACTCCCACTAAAATTTTCTGTCTCACGAAGCTGCTTCTTTTTCCTTCTTAGCTTTCTCGATTATAGCTTCGGCAATTTGAGCTGGCACTTCTTCATAATGAGAAAACTTCATAGTAAAATACCCCCGTCCTTGAGTAAGAGAACGTAAATCCACAGAATAGCGGAACAGTTCTGCCATAGGAACTAAAGCCTTGATCTTTTGATAACCATCTTGCGGCTCCATACCTAAAATTCTCCCTCTTCTACTGTTGAGGTCACCGATGACATCTCCCATATACTCTTCAGGAACTGTTACTTCTATACTCATTATTGGCTCTAAAAGAACTGGTTCAGATTCACTTGCTCCCTTTTTGAAAGCCATGGAACCAGCAATTTTAAAGGCCATATCTGACGAGTCCACTGGATGATAAGAACCATCAAAAACAGTAACCCGCACATCTACTACTGGATATCCAGCTAAAATACCCTCCTGCATAGCTTCCTGTACACCTTTT
>JARRCQ010000031.1 GCA_029982105.1 Candidatus Atribacteria bacterium
GGAGTACGACGAAGGGGAAAAGTGGACTTAGGTTTAGGAATTACCGGTATTGCAGGCCCAGCAGGGGGGAGTGAAGAAAAGCCAGTAGGGTTGGTTTATATTGGCCTATCTAGTGAAGAAGGAGTAAAAGTACAAGAATTTCATTTTTCAGGGGATAGATTGATGAATAAGCGGTTTGCTTCTCAGTCTGCTTTGGTGATGGTTTTTCAATATTTGAAGGAGAAATTTGGTTATGAGTTCAGCTACCATTAGAAGTTTTATAGCTTTAGACCTCCTTCCTGAGGCGCAAGATTTCTTAGAAGGGCTAATTCAAAAAGAGAAAAAACACTACCCGCAGGCTAAATGGGTTAACAAAGAGCAGTTTCATCTCACTCTCCACTTTTTTCCTGCTTTTTTGATGACTCAGATAGAGGAAATGAATGAGATGTTAGAAAAAGTAAGTAGAAGATTTACGGCATTTCCTATAACTCTTGAGAGATGGGGGGCTTTCCCTTCTCCTCGTCGAGCTCGAGTAATATGGATAGGTGTGGACAGAGAAGGAGAAGAGAAGATAAAAGAAATAAGAGAAGAAGTAGAAGAAGAAATAATTAAAAAGGGATGGGAAAGGGAGGAGAGGGAATTTTCCCCTCACATTACCATAGCTCGTTTTCGCTCTCCTCTTACTCTTTCTTCTTGGGAGGAAGAGAGTATTAATTTTTCTACCATTATTAAAAAGATGGTTTTTTACCAAAGCACTCTAACTCCTAGAGGGTCGGTTTACCAGGAATTGGGGGTTTTTAGTTTAGAAGAGGTGAAGAAAAGTGAGTGAGAAACAAGACTCTCCAGATTTGAGAGAGGATATGATTAAGCAAGCGATAAGCTCTATAGAAAGAAAATATGGCAAAGGAGCCATAATGTATTTATCTCAAGATGTTTTGACTGCTGATGTAGAAGTAATAAAAACTGGTTCTATTCTTCTTGATATTGCTTTGGGAGTAGGGGGGTTCCCCCGGGGAAGAGTGGTAGAGATTTTTGGCCCTGAGGCTTCGGGTAAGACCACCATCGCTTTGCACGCCATTGCTGAAGCTCAAAAGCAAGGAGGAATAGCTGCTTTTGTAGATACTGAACATGCTTTAGATCCTACGTATGCCAGTAAAATTGGAGTGCAGATTGATAAATTGCTGATTTCTCAACCGGGAAGTGCAGAAGAGGCTTTGGATATAGTGGATGCTTTAGTGCGCACCGGAGGGATAGATATAGTAGTGCTTGATTCAGTAGCTGCTTTAGTTCCCCAGATGGAGCTGGAGGGGGGGATGTCTGATTCTTACATTGGTTTACAAGCTCGCCTGATGTCGCAAGCCCTAAGGAGGTTAACTGCTTATATCAGTAAAACCAAAACTGTGGCTATCTTCGTTAATCAGCTCCGAGAAAAGATTGCTATGACTTATGGACCATCAGAAACTACTCCGGGAGGAAGAGCTCTCAAGTTTTATGCCAGTGTTCGATTAGATGTGAGAAGGAGAGATTATCTGCGGTCGGGGGAGGAAATAATAGGAGCCCTAACCAGAATTAAGGTGGTTAAGAACAAAGTAGCTTCTCCCTTTAAAGAAGCAGAGTTAGAGTTGATTTATGGTGAGGGAATCTCTCGGGAAGGGGAGATATTAAATTTGGGAGATACGGCAGGAGTGATTAAGAAATCAGGAAGCTGGTTTTCTTTTGGGGAATATCGTCTAGGTCAAGGTAGGGACAATGCTCGACAATTCCTTAAAGAGAATCCGGAAATAGCTGAAGAAATTCTTTCTTCTGCTCTTTCCCAAATGGGTATTAAACCAACAGTGGCTCTTAAGTCGTGAAAGATATAGTGCGACAGAGCTTCCGTTATCTCAATCGGAAGATGTATACTCGAGGTGAACTTTATCAGAAATTAGTTCGAGATGGTTTTCCTAAGGAAGAAATAGAAAAAACTCTTCAGTTCTTGGAAGAACGTGGTTACTTGAACGATGAGGAATTTGTGAAAGTTTATATAGAAGAGAGAAGAAGACTGAACCCTCGAGGCTTTGGAGCTTTAACGGAGGAGCTACGGCGTAGGGGCATTTCTCTTTCTCTTTTGGAGTCTCTGCGGGAGTTTTTTCCTGGAGAAGAAGAAGTAAAAGACGCTCGAAGGCTAATTCAGGAGTGGTTAGGCGAAGGGAAAGAAAAAGCAGAAATTAATAATCGTCTTCTTCGCCGGGGTTTTTCCTGGGAAGTAATAGAAAAAGCATGGTATGAAGGGGAGTATTGACTTGGTCCTCGGGTGCGGTTAAAATTAACTTTTACCTATGTAATGCGCACATTGAAAAGTGAATAAGGGGTGAATCCAGAATATGGAGTTTATATATATATTAATAGGAATAGCTGTAGGATTAGTAGCGGGGTTTGTTTTCTTAAACCTTCAAATTCAGAAGGAGAGAAAAAGTGCTCAAGAAGAAATAAATAGAGTGAGAGAAGACACTCTTGCTCAGTTGGAAACCTTTAAAAAAGAAGCCCTAATTTCAGCGAAAGAAGAAGTTTTGGAGGAGAAGAAATCTTTAGAAGAGGAAATACAGCGGAAACGGAAAGAGCTCCAGAGCTTTGAATCTCGGATTATGCGCCGGGAAGAAATGTTGGAGCGGAAATTAGAGCAAGCGGAGAAAACGGAAAACCTATTGCGTAAACGGCAAGAGGAGGTAGAGAGAGAAAGAGAAGCACTGGAGAATATGAAAGCTCAGGAAATACGGGAATTATCCCGAATTGCTAATCTTTCTTTGGAGGAAGCTCGTCAGGAGTTGTTAGAGCGAGTGGAAAAGACTCTAGATTACGAAGTAGGATTGAAAGTTAAGGAAGCAGAAGAACGCGCTAAAAGAGAAGCGGAGAAAGTGGCTCAAAGCGTTGTGGTTCAAGCTATTCAACGATATGCTGCTGATTTTACTGTGGAAAATACTGTATCAGTAGTTAATTTGCCCAGCGATGAAATGAAAGGAAGAATTATAGGAAGGGAAGGACGTAATATTAGAACTTTTGAAATAATTACTGGAGTAGATTTGATTATCGATGATACGCCTGAGGCAGTGCTTATTTCTTCTTTTGATCCTATAAGAAGAGAGGTAGCTCGTTTAGCTTTAGAAAAATTGATTGTTGACGGTCGTATCCATCCAGCAAGGATAGAAGAACTGGTAGAGAAGGCAAAGTCGCAAGTAGAAGAAAAGATAATTCAAGAAGGGGAACAAGCTCTTTTTGATGCTGGAGTGAAGAACGTTAACGATGAGCTGGTAAAACTCCTGGGTAAATTATATTTTAGAACCAGCTACGGGCAAAATGTTTTACAACATTCCAAAGAAGTGGCTTATTTTGCCAGCTTAATGGCCAGTGAGTTGAGAGTAGATACTACTTTGGCTAAAAGAGCTGGTCTTTTACATGATATAGGTAAGGCATTAGACCATGAAATAGAGGGGCCTCATGCTAAAATTGGAGCAGAACTGGCTGCTCGATATGGAGAGAAAAAAGAAGTGGTGCATGCCATTGAAGCTCATCACGCTGAGATAGAAGCGCGAACCCTGGAGGCAGTTTTAGTGCAGGCTGCCGATGCCATATCAGCTTCTCGACCTGGAGCGAGAAGAGAGAGCTTAGAGTCTTATATCCGTCGATTAGAAAGATTGGAAAAAATTGCTGATGCTTTTGAAGGAGTGGAGAAATCTTACGCTATCCAGGCAGGGAGAGAGATTAGAATTATAGTAAAACCCGATAGAATTGATGATGCTCAAGCGATGAAACTGGCTTATGATATAGCCCGTAGGGTAGAAAAGGAACTGGAGTATCCGGGGCAAATTAAAATAACGGTAATTAGAGAGACAAGAGCTGTAGAATACGCTAAATGATGGAGGAGTAGGCTTTGCGATTTTTAATAGTAGGAGATGTGGTAGGAAAACCGGGACGAAAAATATTGGCTGATAAATTAGCTGTCATTAAAGAAGAATTGAATATTCAAGGAGTAATCGTAAACGGAGAAAATGCTGCGGGAGGACTGGGAATTGTGCCTGAGGTATGTGAAGAAATTTTGAGCTATGGAGTGGATGTGATCACCAGTGGCAATCACATCTGGGATAAAAAAGAAATTGTGGATTACATCGACTATCAGCCTCGGCTTATTCGTCCCCTCAATTATCCTCCGGAGGTTCCGGGTAGGGGTTGGACGGTGGTAGAAGGAAAGAATAAATGGATAGTGGTTAATATGAGTGGCCGAGTGTTTATGCCTGCTCTGGATTGCCCGTTTCGCAAGATAGAAGAAGAAATGGAGAATTTTAAAAAGATAACTAATTTGATTTTCCTCGATTTCCATGCTGAAGCCTCTTCAGAAAAGATAGCTATGGGGTGGTTTCTGGATGGTAAGGTATCCTGTGTTTTTGGCACTCATACGCATGTAGCTACTGCTGATGAGCGAATTCTTCCTCAAGGCACAGCTTATATTACAGATATTGGTATGACAGGGGCTTGTGATTCGGTTATTGGAGTAGAAAAAGAGGACATCTTAACTAAATTTCTAACTCAAATGCCTATCAAATATCGAGTGGCTAAAGATAACGTGCAACTTAATGGCATTGTAGTGGAAGTAGATGAGATTACAGGAAGAGCTGTGAGAATTTCTCGCTTATCTATATCTTAAAAAAATTAGTAAACGATGAAGGAGGAGTTAACATGGATGTTCTAAAAGTATCTTCTAAGTCTAATCCTAACGCTGTGGCTGGCGCTTTAGCTGGAGCTATCCGGGAGAAAGGTATAGCTGAAGTGCAAGCAGTAGGAGCGGGAGCAGTTAATCAAGCCATTAAAGCTATTGCCATAGCTCGAGGTTATGTTGCTCCCAGTGGTATTGATTTAGTTTGTATACCAGCTTTTACTGACATCAATATTGATGGGGAAGAAAGGACAGCTATTAAACTGGTGGTGAAACCTCGGAACGCTTAAGCGTTCCGTTAAAATTTGATAGATATTAATAGAAAACTTGGTTTTCCAGCCAAAAAAGTGGCTTTAGTTACTTTTTGGGTAGAAACTTTTGGTTGCCAGATGAATAAGAGTCGTTCTGAGCATTTGGCTTACTTGCTGGAGGAGGAAGGGTTTTTTCCAGCTAAAGGGTCTGAGGAAGCTGATATTTTAGTGTTTAATACCTGTGCCGTACGAGAGCATGCTGCGGAACGGGCTATAAACATTATAAATAAAGTTGCTCAAGAACGGAAAGATAAAAATCCTCACTCTATAGTTGTAGTCTGTGGGTGTTTGGGGCAATTAGAGAAGGAGAAGCTCCTGGAAAAAGGTAAAGAAATAGATGTTTTAGCTGGTACCCATAATTGGGAGGAGATACCCCTTTTAATTAAAAAAGCCTGGCAGGGAAAAGTAAAAATAGCAGATTTTAAGGAGGAACCACCCCCTGTTTTCCAGGAGAAAGGATATTGGCATTCTAACCCTATTTCTGCTTATTTGCCTATTACTTTTGGTTGTGATAACTTCTGTAGTTACTGTGTGGTTCCTTATACCACCGGAAGAGAGAGAAGCAAGCCCCCAGAGATAATAAAAGAAGAATTGACAAGCCTGGTAGGGGAGGGTTTCCGAGAGGTTACACTTTTGGGGCAAAACGTTAATAGCTATGGGAGAGACAGAGGAAAAGAAAGGGGTTTTGAGGAACTACTTTTAGATATTGAAAAGTGGTTGGGGGGTAAAAAAGTTTGGATTCGTTTCCTCACTTCTCATCCTCGAGATTTCAGAGAGGGGATAGTGGAGATAGTGAAAAGTAGTTCTCTTTTGTGCCCTTATTTTCATCTTCCTCTACAAGCTGGTTCTGATAAGATTTTGCAGCTTATGAGGCGGGGTTATAGTCGGGAAGATTATCTGAATAAAATCAGTTTCATTCGCCAATCTATTCCTGAAGCCAGAATTGGGACAGACATCATTGTGGGCTTTCCTGGAGAGACGGAATCCGATTTTTGGGAAACTTTAGAGGTAGTCGAAGAAGCGCGATTCGATGTGGCTTATACCTATATATATTCTCCTCGACCGGGAACAGCAGCCTATCTTTTAGAAGACGATGTTCCTCTGGAAGAAAAAAAGAGGCGCCTCTATATTTTAAATGATGCTTTACGGAATATCTATCAAGAAAAATTGCCCTCCTTAAGAGGTAAAATAGTAGAAGTATTGGTTGACCAAAAGGAAGGAAATTTGGTGTCTGGTAAAACAGCAAATAACCTTCGGGTTTATTTGCCAGAGCCTTCCTTGGAAGTAGGAGAATGGGAGGAGGTAATTTTAGCTTCGGGAGAAGGTAATAAAATTTATGGCTCAGTTAGAAGGTGAACAACTTCTTGCTTTGGTTGGCCCTACTGCCAGTGGAAAAACCGACCTATCTTTAGCTTTGGCAGAACGGATAGGGAAAGTGGAATTGATTTATGCTGATTCTTTAGCGGTTTATAAATACTTAGATGTAGGCACAGATAAACCTCCGATGAATTTTCGAGAAAGAATTCCTCATCATCTGGTAGATTTTCTCGACCCTCGTGAGAAGTGGAGTGCTTTCCAGTTTAAAAAAGAAGCTATTTATCTCCAGAAAGAAATTAAAGAGCGAGGTAATCTCCCCCTAATAGTAGGAGGAACTGCTTTTTACCTTCGGGTACTTTATCAGTCTTTTCTTTTTGTGGGAGCTCCGGCACAAGATAATATTCGCCTTACTCTGGAGCGCTTGTCTACCGAAAAACTTTATGCTCTTTTGCGGAATATTGACTTTCGAAGAGCGCAAAAAATAGGAAAGCACGACCGAAAAAGGTTAATCAGGGCTTTGGAGATATTTTACAAGACTGGTCGCCTTCCCTCTCTCCTTTCCTCTTCCTCTTCTTTTTCACCTCTTCTGATTGGTATTCGTTGGGAGAGAGATAAACTAAAAGAGAGAATTCGCCATCGAGTAGAGGAAATGTTTAAAAAAGGAATAGTGGAGGAAGTGGAGGAACTTTTTTCCCGAGGATATACAGAGGATGTCCCGGCTCTGGATAACTTTACTTATCGTCCCATAGTTAGATTTCTTCGAGGAGAAATTTTTATGCGAGAGGCCCAGGAAGAAATAGTGAAAGGCACTTTTCGATTTTTGAAAACCCAGATTAATTGGTTCAAAAAAGCTCCAGTAGTCTGGATAGAAGGAGAGGGAAAACCTCTTTCTTCTTTGGTAGAAGAAGCCTATGAAATTATAGTATCTCGCAAGACTGGTTAAACTGTTGAAACTTTAAAAAAGCAAATTACATCAGAAGTCTAACACGAAATCGCTATATACTGAGGGATACTATGATTTTTTCAGCAGTTTTTTCTTTTTGGGGGTTGATAAGGGGAAAGTATTTCCCCTTATACTGGAAGGAACGTTTTTCCTCTCCCAGTAGTTTTTGTTCCTTATTATGTTTTTTTCAGTTTTTATTTATTTCCGGGGGTTATAAGAGGGCGAAGCCTCCTAGGAAGACGCTTTTTCTTCCTCAGTGCTGGGGTTAATGGAATTTCGTTAACTATATAAAAAAATTTAGCGGGGGAGGATACAAGATGAGTGAAGAAAAAACTACAAAACCCAGTAGTACTAAAGATTTGGGAGTTTATTTTTTAGGTCTTCTGTCAGCAAAAGCCTGGCAATATTTGGGATTGTTAGTTCACCCCGAAACCGGAGAAATATTGGTGGATTTAGAAGAAGCCCGTAAATCTATCGACCTCTATTCTATGATTTTAGGAGCAATTAAAAAAGATTTGGAAAAAAATGAAGAGCGAGAATTGGAAGCTCAGCTTTCTCAGCTCCAACTTAATTTTGTAGAAAAAGCTAAAGAAGCGCCCAAAAAGGAAGAGTGATAAAGGGGACTAATCCCCTTATTGTTTGGTCAGTATATAACTATAAATAGAGAACTACCTCGGTGAAGAGGTAGTTCTCTATAGTCTAAATCTGGTAGGTATGAGCCGATAGACTATTAAGGCTATAACTCCGCCTCCTAAAGCAGTAAACAGTTGAGGAGTCTGCATAGCTTGTGCTACTGGTGGGGGCACTTGTACTACCCAGATTATTGCTTGGGATAACAGCAAATATTTTAGAAAAGAACCTAAAATAACTCCTATTATTTCTCTTGCTAAGTTCCCCTGTTTTCCTGAAATCAAGCTAAAAACTATTACCAATACGGCATTACCCGCCATAATGAAGGGAATCATTGGCCCCAAAGGAGGGGCAAGGATTCCTCGAACAAAAGCTATCCCTGGGGTAAATAGTCCAATTATTACCCCGCTCCACATTCCGTTTAGAAGAGCTGCTAAAAGAAGAAAAGCATTTACTAAAGGACCAGTAAAAAATTGAGGTAATCCCAACATCTGGATAGCCAAAGTAAGAGCGAAAAGAATAGCAGTTCTAACTAACCATCTGAGTCCTTGATGAGAGGTTGCTTCCGTAGTTCATTCCTCCTTATTTTCTTTGGTGTTTTCCTCTTTTTTCTCTCCTTCTTTTTCTTCAAAACTCCTCAGGAGTTCTATGGTTTTGGCAAGTTTTTCATCCACCAACCAATTTAGCGTTCCTTTCTCAAAAGTTCCATCGGGTTTTTTCTCTCCTGAAGGAAGGCCAGTTAATATTTCCATAGCCTGGTCTACAGTGGAAACAGCGTAAATATGAAAATTTCCTTCTCGTACTGCTTCTACTACTTCTTCTTCTAACATAAGGTTTTGAATATTACTTCGGGGAATAATTACTCCCTGCTCTCCGGTTAAGCCCTTTCCTTTAGCGGTACGGAAAAACCCTTCAATTTTTTGATTTACTCCTCCAATAGCTTGCACTTCTCCTTTTTGGTTAATGGAGCCAGTAACGGCGATGTCTTGGCGAATAGGTGCTTCCGCTAAACTGGAAAGCACCGCACAAGTTTCAGCTAAGGAAGCACTGTCTCCTTCTACTCCCTCATAAGACTGTTCAAAGCAGATGCTGGCAGCTACAGAAAGTGGTTTATTTTGGGCATATTTATAACCTAAATATCCTCCCAAAATAAGAACTCCTTTATCGTGAATGCGGCCACTTAAGCGTGACTCTCTCTCGATGTTTACTACTCCTTGTTTTCCAAGATAGGTGCGAGCGGTGATACGGGAAGGCCGACCGAAGCTATAATCTCCCAGGTCATAAACTGCTAATCCATTGATTTGTCCTACTACGCTTCCTTGAGTATCAATCAATAATACATCTTCTAAAATGGCTTCTTGTAGATGGTCAGCCATAAGACTTAGTCTCTTTTTTCTTTCTTGTATAGCTTTCTGAACATGGTGATCGTAAACTCGGTCTTTTCCCTCTTCTCGAGCCCAGAAATCTGCTTCCACTAAGATATCTTTCATAAAGCCAAATTGGGAACTGAGTTTCTTTTGGTGAGAAACTGCCCGCGCCCCATATTCTAAAACTTTCGCTACTCCACTGCGGTCGAAAGGCAAAAGCCCTTCTTCTTTACAGCAGTTATTAACAAAACAGGCAAAGGAGTGCAAAACCTCTTCTTCTCTTTGGACTTGATAATCAAAGTCTGCTTTTATTTTAAATAGGTCTCGGAAGTTTTCGTCAACAAGAGTTAAAAGACGGTAATAGTATTCGTCACCAATAATAATAACTTTAGCGCTGAAAGGCAAAGGATCGGGGCGTAATCCTTGGGGAGCAATGATGCCAAATTGCTCGAAAGGATCTTCTAACCTGATTTCCTGATTTTTCAGGGTTCTTTTTAATCCCTCCCAGGAACCGGGATTGGCGATTAAATCTCGAAAATAGATTATTATGTAACCACCATTAGCTTGATGGAGAGAGCCGGATTTTAACATAGTATGGTCACTAAAATAAGCTCCCATAAAGGCTCGACGTTCAATCCTTCCGAAAAGATTACTCCAGTTAGGGTGGGTTTCCAAAATTACCGGAGGATCTTCTAAAGAAGAATTATCCACAAAAACATTTATTTTGAAAGGCAAGAAGGGGTCTTGCATCCTCTGGTAGGGAAGGAGTTGAGGAAGTTGCTGAGGGGTTTCTGAAGTATCACGAAAGATGTGGAGATAAGAAAGGGTAAAATTCCGCAATGACTCCAAAAACTTAAGGACCTCAGGATAAGAATTATATTTGTTCACTAATTCTTTGAACAGAGGATTAATGGCAAATTCTGCTACTCTCCGATCGAGCTCTGCTATTTTGTTTTTTAAATCTACTTCCAGTTGATGAATTTTATCAAAAGCATCGCTAATTTGAGCTAAAAGTTCTTGCCTTTTAGTTTCTATGACTTCTTTTTCTTCATCAGCTAAAGCTAAATATTGTTCTTGAGTCATAGGTTTCCCCCCTACCAAGGGAACCAAGATAGGGCCCATAGAAGTCATACGGAAGGCAAACCCTTCTTCTAAAGCTTTTTTTTCTAATTCTTGGATTATTTGTCGATTTTTTCTTTGTTGTTCATCAATTAAAATTTGCTTTTGATTTTTATACTCGTCTCCAGCAAAAGTTTTAGGTATGGCATCTCGAAGATTTTTTAGT
>JARRCQ010000032.1 GCA_029982105.1 Candidatus Atribacteria bacterium
CTAAAAACTCGGGATTGCCACGCCATACGAAAAAACGAGGCTCGCAATGACCATTTGGTGAAAATTACTCTTTTTTTCTGTCATAGCAAGGAGGAATAGCCTACGGCGTAAGCAAAAAGCAAATTAGATTAAAAAGAATTCGGACAACCACGCTGGAGAACAACACTCCAGCGTGCCTACGGCGTAAACATTAAAGACAAATTAGATAGAAAAAAATTCGGAGTAATGCCGCTGGGGAAAAAACATCCCAGCGTGGCGATCTCGTTTTTGAATCTTTAAAAAAAGCAAAAAGCCAGTTACATTATGTTAAAAACTCGGGATCGCCATGGGGAGGAATATGCAACCCTCGCGATGACGGATGAGGGGGCAAAGCCCTTTATTGTTTGAAACGCCTCAGACTGATGAATAAAGTAAAGAGGTGATAATTGAAAAGGGGTCACTCTCCCCCTGAATGTTTATAAGAAACGGAACATTACCACAAATTTTGCAGTTCTCTATTTAGCGCTCTCGGTCAAGAACTATCTTATCTCCCAGAATAAAAGGATGAGTTCTCTGCTCTTCGGGGGGACGCCTATCCACGAGAGCAAAGCGGTTAATGCGAAACACACCGACGCTCCGAGCAATGTCGAGCAACCGCTCTACTATATATTGCATAGCTGTAGTCCCCCCGGTGATACACCCCTCAACAACATCATAATTACAGAGAAATTGTTCCACCGAAACTTGGTCTCCCTTAAGAGGAGCCACCGTAAAACTTTTTAGTTGTTTTGCCGGAATAAAATCAGAATGAGCATCACCGAGCAATAAGGTAAATACATTTTGATCTGGTATTTTTCTACTTTTCCGAACCTCACCAATAGTAGAGGGCAAAAGCGGACGAGTCTGCTCAGAGAAGATAACCAGAAGGTCATCGAAACGGCTCAAAAGCGCTGCTGAATACAGGACACCTGGTGATAAACCAAAAGGGACAATGAGCAATTTCTTCCGCTCTTTAGGAGGAATGGTATTTAAAGCATCTACCTGCAGCAGGTCATAAACAGCAGAACAAAGGTTGTCTACCACGTCTCTCTTTCCCGTAGTGTGAATGATTTCCTTTTTAAAACCAGCATGGGCAAACTCATTTCTCCAGTTTCCAATAGAGCTCCAGAGACTACCAATTTTTTTGATAATATTATCCGGACCGATATCTTCTCTGGAGCGATTGGACATCCCATTAAGAATTCCTCTGACTTTATCCCGGGTATTATAATAATCCAGCCAGTCCTTCATATCCCGGATTTTAATCATCCAGTTTATCATAAGCTCCCCTAAAACAATTAAAGTATGGTCTGGATTTCCATGATGGTTATACCATTGGGCTATTTTACCCTCTCTCACCAACTCTTCCTGAGTGAGGAGAATCTCGTCTTTCTTATTCGAGGATAGAGCAAACTCTTTTAACTCATCGGATATTTTTTGAAAAACTACTGCCAGCAATCTTTCATATGAACCATTGTTAGATTCAAAACTCAACTTCTTTAGGAATCGCTCTACATCCATCCCCATTTCTATAGGAAGGCAAAAAGATATAGATAGACCTAATTTCTGGAGCGGAGTCCTTAAAGCAGATAGTTTATAACCAATCTCTTTATTTTCTTTGCGCCGGATAATTCGGCATGCCTCTCGGCTTGCGATATCATAAAGAGGATGCACGCTACCAGTTTCTCGGAAGGTCTGCACGGCATAGAACCAGAAAACCATAGAAAAGAGAGAGGTGAGGTCTACAATAGGATTGGTCTCTCTTCCCTCTTCGAAAGACCCGTAGTAAATTCCGCCAATATCAACCCCTTTAAAAGCGTATAGAAAAAGAAGAGTAACAAAGTAAACAAAAGGAAGACTGCGAAAAGAATGAGTAACATCGAGAATAATCTGCTCCCCCTCTACCACTGCATCGGTGAGAGTAAGGACTATCTGGAAAATAGATTCCTCATCTTCAGCATGGGGGATGGACACTGTTTCCAGGTTCTGATATCCAGCTTTTTCAAACTGAGACTGGATACGAGAAGAAGCTTCAACAGTTTCAGGAGTAACTAAAAGCAAAATTTTCTCTTCCCGAGGGACATCCAGTAACTGAGCGATAGCCAGAGTAGAAAAACAGCTCGAGCATTGCTTCCCCTGGAAAACATAGTTAGTCTCCCGGTATTTTCCAGCTTTCCCAATGGAGGTGATAAGCATATTCAGATTTTCTCTTCTTGAATCAAACTCCACCCTGCCGGCAGACACTGATTATCCGGGGTTCTGATTATCCAGCGGGTAGTGGGAAATTCACTAACCGACTTAACTCTCTTCCAATTCCCTTTATATTTCTCCTTTTCCTCGTCTGACAAAAAGTATCCGATGGAGTTAAAATAATAAGTCTTTCCAAAGCCAATACGCAGGAGAGCTCCTCCTTGCTTGATACTATTTTTATTATTGGTTAAAATCCGACCGTAGCTATTATAAAGCAGTTGATTCTCAGGAGGTTTATCGCTCCTTTTTTTCAATCTATCAGTTTCATCCTTGAGGAGGGTAAGTGAATAATCCTTGATAGCTTTAAGAATGGCTGATTCTCCTTTCCTAAAGAATTTCTTCCAATCTTCAGGGATATTTGCTTTCTCAAAACCCGGCAAGATGTTGACTTCAAAAGTCATTTTAGTTCCAGGACGGAATCCCAAAAGAAGAGCAGGGATAGCAGAAGCAGTTCCTCCTTTGCGCTCTAAAGCGTAGACCCGGAGTGATTCTAAGGGAGAAGGATTGGTATCGGTCACCTGGAGGAATCGGAGGGCATCATTTTCTGGAGGGTAGTTAGACTTATTGTTAGGCAGGCAAAAAATATCTGAACCAGTATATAACTGGCGGAAATCTTGAAGGTGAGGAGTTGCTCCGTGTCCCGGTCCTCCATTATTTTGGTTTTTAATATAGTCAAACATCAAAGCAGTTCGGATAGCTCCTTTGATGGAAGAACCTGGAATATAAGGTTTTCCTCCAGTTAAGGTGGTAAGGAAAAGATTTCGATTTCCAAAAGTCATTGAATCGGGAAAAGAGACTGGAATAGCAGCCCGGGAAAAATCGCGAGGTGAAAGGCCATGTTCACTAAAGAAGTGTACCAGTGTTCCCTGGCGGGAAGAAACTAATGAGGTAATATCTTTAATTAAAAACCGAGCGTTTTCCCCTTGCTCCATCAACCACCGATTAAATTTTACCTGGTCGATGAGATAAATCACTCTTTTTGAGGGTTCGTAGATATAATCAGCTACAGCTGATGCATTTTCCCCGCTTCGAACACATATAGGGGTGATGATGCTCAAAGATAATTTCATCGCTTTTGACCTCCTTTTTGCCCAAATGCCCACCCCAATGCTTTTCCATATGCCACAGCTCGCTTTTCAGGAACTGGAGAAACCTCCAGATTCGTCCCCTCAAAAGGAGTTTTTACCAGTGACCCCTCTTGTAGAGCATAGTGAGATTTTTTCCGCTTCCCTACAGGCCCACCCCAAAAGAGAAACCCCTCTCGTTTTTGCAGCTCATAACTAATGAGCTGCTCCATTTCCTCTCTTTTGGGAACAGCAGAACTCAGAAGCATCATTATGTTTCCCTCCCGAGGAAGCGAGAATGACTCATATTCCCAGGAGGCAAAAGTTCCCTTTCCACTGGCTCTTTCTCCTCCCAGCCCTTCTTCAATGAACAAATTTAGAGCACCGGTGAGTTGAGGAGTAAGTTCTCCTTCCAGAAGGAAAAAGAGAAAAGGAGTGATAGACCGCTCTTGAGTCCATTTTGGAAAACAAAATTCCAGCTCTGCCTGGTAGTAAAGACCAAGAGATTGAGAATTAACTCTGCTGATAGAAACTTTGGGTTCTAATATCGTCCGGAAAAAACTGGTGTTTTCTTCAATCCAGGGGATTCTCTCAGTGGAAGATATACAAAACTGGGGATTAAGAAACACAAATCGATCAGAGTTTAGAAGGTCAATCTGAAAAAGGGCTTCCTCATAATCATAGGTTTGACAAATTTGAGATAAAGCAGAGGAAGATACCCAGGATAGTCGCTTGAGTTTTTTCCTCTGAGTAGGGTCTTCGGGTTCACGAAAACGGGCTCTGGGTTTGGGAAAGAACAAAAGGTCTCTATTTTCGTTTTTCTCTTTCGCTCGTAGCCCATAGAAAACTGAAGAAAGACGAAGAGAATCAATCATAGGAGCAAAAAGGTCTTCACCATAGAGCTTAACGCCGCTATTTACCAATGCTGAGAAAAGGGTATCAGAATGAACCAGATTGCCAATCCGGTCCATTCGCCCCTCTCCTATTCGTATCCGGAAATGCTCTGGGGGAAGTAGCTTCACCACCTGAACAGCCATAGCGGTCACCCCACCAGTTGCGACATAAGCACTTGAATTAATTCATCAACATCAAAAGTAGTGTTCTCTTTAGTAAGAAGAGGTAAACGGCTATTATTGCCCACATATTCCAGCTTTCTTTTCAAGCTGAAAGTCAGGTTACGAAAAGCCACTTTGCCCGACCCTCGGGTTCCACTTCCCCCTAAGTATTCATCTTCGACCATACGAAGCCCCCTCATAAAGAAACGAATGAGTTGGTCTATCTGGTCGCGGTCATCTTCAAAAAAGTTAAGAACCATTTCAAAGCCAAAGAGAGAGCCGGCCGGGACTCGTTCAATAGTACGAGGCTTAGCCGCGCCACTAATCCGGTCTATGATATTTTCTGTTTTCTCCTCAGTGAAGGTTTTTTCTTCAATAAGGTCAGGAAACTTCTCTTTGAAATCATCAATATCCAGCCAGGCATCCCGAACAGACAAACGACTCAGAGTTTTCTTTTCATCATCTGAAGAATGGCTTCCAAAAAGGAGACAAACTAAACACTGCCCGCACCCACAGGGTTCACCGCTATTACGAGCTCCTTCCTTACCTTCTGCTCGCTCTAAAGTGCAACGCATTTTCCCTTTTAAGGAGGAACCAGGAATATAGGGAATGCCGTCGGCAGTTTTTATCACTGGATCGTCCATACCACCGATTTCTCCAGTTTCTCGAGAGCCTCCAATATGAAGGCCGGTTTGAGTTTCAATTTTCCCATTCAGAAAAAGCTTTCCCAGAAATTGGTTCATTGTGATTTCCCCCTCATTATTTATCAGAGTAATATTTCTGATAGGCAACCATCGCTTCAGCGCATTTCTGAATACCTTTAAAATCTTGCTTGGTTTGCATAGCCAGGATAGCATCACTAAGGAGCGTAACTACCAGTCCAATTGCATCACGGTCTCGCTCTTCGCGACCGACAATATAAGCCAGTCGAGGAACAGTAAAGAGGAGGTCATTTTCACTTTTAGCCCCTTTTATCATCTCGTATATTTTCCGCATCCGGGAAAAGGTGATTTTTCCGGCCTGTTGTTTCATAAAATCTTTTAGTTTCTGGTTAAACTCTTTAAACTCATCCATCTCCATCCGGTCAAACCGCAAAATTTTCTCAGCGTAATTGGGAGTTGAGAAAGCCTCCTTTAAATTTTTACGCCATCGTTCTTCCTGAGAAGCAGTATCTTCTTTGCGGGGATAGGGGCCTGATGCCCGGTTTCTTTCTGCTCTCATATTCATCTTTTTGCCCACTCTCCTTTTATTAATTAATATACATCTACTACCGAAGTAACTTTTCTGGTTTTCATTTCGGCCAAGCGGTCAGCAACCAGAATAAGCCGGGAATTTTTAATTTTTTGGTCTTTAAAGAGATTATTTAAAATTATTCCTTCTAAAATATCGGCAATTTCTTTGTCTTTTCTCAAGTGATAGAGAAATCGCCAGATAGCAGGAGGCTTGACAAACAACCGGTTAGATTGGCTAATAAGGGGGTCAAAATCCTGCAGGGAATTAGAAATTCTATGTATCAGCGCCCGGCTGGAGTTGCCGCTATTGATAGCCCGAGCAATCTTCTCCCCCAGTTCCAGAGCAATCTCTAACTCAAACCAGGTTAAGGTCTCATTAAAAATCGTCACCTTATCTTTAGTGGGGTTTGTCTCTCCATAATAAAGGAAGGTTTTCGAAGCAGTGAGTGCCTCTTCTACTAAGGAACTGGTTCGGATGACCGGATAATCATAAGGAACGCAGACTATTCCCCCTGAAAGTGAGAACTTAGGATTTCCCCCGGTACAGGTGCGAAATGAATCACGAATTTTACCAGCAAGGTGAACGATGGTCTCCCAGTTGCCCACCATAAACAAATCATCTCCACCGATATACGCAGGATAGATTTTAGTTTTATCCGGGTCGGATTTTCGAAAGAGATAGACAAGATAGGTGTTGAAAAATAGCTCCACCCGCCGGGAAAAAGTGCGAATCCGAGAGAGGGAAGTAGCCTCTCCAGAGCGTTCTTTTTCTCTTCCAGCAAGCTCAGAGAGCAAACTTCCCAGGTTATCCAGATCCATTTTGAGATAACCAAGTCGGGGGCTCCCTACTTTTTTACCTTCATCTTCTGAATGAATACCAGTCTGGGCAATCTGGTCAAAAGTTTGTTCGGGTAAAGTAAAACTCCCGGATAGAAATCCATCTAAAATAGTTCCATCAGGAGCATGGATATCTAAGTTTTCTAATTGATAAATTTTCTCGTTAGAGCGAGGTTTACGAAAAGAACTCTCAAAGGAAATTTCATACCCCAGGGAAGCAAAAAAGCTAAAAATAGAAGGCTTTAATGATTGCTGATTCGGATTAGTTCTTTTCTCTATCAAGTATTTAGAATTTTTTAAGGTATTGGTGAGCTCCACCAGCGACCGGCAAACCGGACAGAGAACCTCTTCTTCACCAGAGGAGGATGTTCCCCTGCGACCACACGAAACACAGTGCTCCCCTTCTCGAACTATTTCCTCACTCGGAACAAAGAGCTGGTCGTACAGCTTTTCTTTCATTTCCCAGAAACGTCTTCCTTTATCCTTTGCTATAGTGTTATTGAGTTTTTCAAGAACCAGTTGAAAATAAAACATATCCTCAAGACTTGCTTTGACCGAAGAAAGAATAAAGGCAATCTCTCCTCGGTGGAGAGTCCAGAGATGAGAGGTAATCTTTTCCCGAATTTCAACCAGCTCCTTCTCAAAAGAAAGAGGCAGGATGAGTTGAAAATTTCCCCCACCCAAATAGAGAATGTTTGCCGGAGTAAGATGACACTGGTCCAGGATATATTTTGCCACATATCGAGGAACGAGGTCTAAATAAACTGAACGCCCCTTGAGACTCCGCGCCGCACCCTTAGAGGGAATGTTAAAGATAAAATTCTGAATCCCCGAGAGGTCTCCACCTACAATTAGAAAAAGGTCTTTATCCCCCCTTTTCCCCTCTTTCTTTCTAATCCACTTTTTGATTTCCTCTATGTCATTCTCCCGAAGAAGACCATTTTCCCAATCAATGTAGAGAGAATGGGCGAGAGCTGCTGTTACCCGAGAATGGTCATAGAGTGATATGTCGCTCACGAAACGACTGGTCTGGGCTGGAACTGAAGAAAAATAGATTTCCATAACTCCCAATAGTTTTTCAAGAGTATCAGTAAAAGGGAAATCTTGTAGCATTTTATCCATGAGTTTTTTATAATTTGCCGTTTCAATAGTATTCTGAGTGGTAGGCATAAGGGTTTCAAAGCTAAGAGGTTTAAGCGGATAATAAAACGGCTGCGTCTCCTCATCACCGATTCGAGAAAAAATAGAGCGAAGGGGAACTTTATAGTATATCTGGGTATTTTCTTCATCTTCCTCCCGCTCTGCCGCTGACATCCAGTCTGCCACCTGAAGAATTGATTCTTCAATAGTATGAGGATTGTGATGGGAGAGAACCAGCTTTTCCACTTCTTCGGTGAGCAAGTCTTTTAACCCAGGATGGAGCAAAGAGTTTTGAGCGTTCCTCAAAGTTCGGATTAAAAAAGCAGAATATTTAGCATGCAGATAAGAAGCCTTAGCCTCTTGAAGGTCACCGGGCAAATCAAAATACCGACAACGCTCCAGAGCTTTTCCTACATCATGAAGCAATGCTCCAAGCACGAATTGCTCTTCGTTCATTTATTACCCCCCTTGAAGCAAGAACAGATTTTAATGCTCCTTTTGATATAGTGCAAAAAACGCTAATATAACATATGTTCTAATTTCATTGCGTAATTTTTATTTGCTGTTCAAATTTTCAGACTGTCGGTAGGCTTTGATGCCTTCCTTAACACCTTCCTTAACACCTTCCTTAACACCTTCCTTAACTGCTTCTTTAATCGCATCAACCAGATCTTCTCTCATAACTTCGAACTCATGATAAAATCCATCAAATTGAGACCTGATAGTTTGTTCCAGTGCTTCCCCAATCTCTGCATATACTTCATTAGCATAGCTACCGACCACCCCGGGAGAGTTTTCTGCATATTTCCTGAGTGATTCGATATTGCCTGCTTTCCTCATTGCATCGCCTAAAGACATTTTATCACCTCCCTCTTTTTTTCCTTCTTATTTTAGGGTGCCTCCTTAACCCCTATCCCTTTTCATCATTTCTGAATGTTTCTGCGAGGAATCCAGAACAAAAAGAACAAAACAATAAAGAGAAAACCGAACTCTCTCTTGCCTTCTTCAAAAACAACCAGCATCCCCCTTTTTTTCCGCCTTTGGAGGAAACCTCACTTTTTAGACCTGAACAAACTTGTTAATCCCCATTATGATTCTTCAATTCTTTGAGAACTTCTTCTTTAACCTGCTGTTTAACCTCCGATACGATATCTCTAACGAGAGAGGTGTAGAGCGGAGAGAGGTAAGACGCTACTCGGTCTGGAGCCCCTGCCATTCTCTTGGTTCGCTCAATTTCGGCTAAAGTTTTTCCGATTCGCTCAGCAAAATCAGACATACGATGCATCCCCCTTAAAGAGCCAGGATGTTATAACTAAAAGAGAACCCTCTACTTATTATAGTATATCCTATACTTTATCGTCTATAATTTCAATAGACTATAAGGGGGTTTTGCCCCCTTATCAACCCCCAAAAAGCAAAGGGAAAAAAACAAATATTACTGGTGGGAAAATATCCACCAGTACGCTGGGAAAAAACATCCCAGCGTGGCGATCTCGCCTCCTCCCGTCATCGCGAGGAGCGAAGCGACGTGGCGATCTCGTTTTTGGATTTTTGGCAAACTCTATAAGGCAAGTTACATCATACTAAAAGCTTGGGATTGCCACGCCATACGAAAAAACGAGGCTCGCAATGCCAATTGAGAGGGAAATTGCCCCCTTTATGACCTTTTTTGTTTAACATTCCTGAATGGTTTTATCACCCTTCCGTTGTCACCCCTGAATGCCTCTGCGAGGGATCTATAGTTTTTAAAAACATAGATTCCCGATTAAAGCACTCGGGAATGACAAAATAGAAGAAGTGATAGAGGAAAACCATCAGATGATTACTTACTTTATACCCCGGAAGGGGTATCTCTTATCAGTCGCCTGCTTTTATTAAGTTATAAAGATAAATATTTCTGTGAGGATAACTAATATGGTTGATTTTTAGTAATAGTTGTCCTATAATCAGGATAGTCCTTTTAGAAGGACAAAGATATTTTATCTGTCCTATATTAAGAGATAAGGAGGAAACTATGAAAGAAAAGTTTATTGATAGTAAATGGCATTTTACCATAATAGAAAATTCGGTGATTGAAGATGAAAAGTTACTTCCCAGTGAAAAGTTAGTCTATATTGTTCTTTCTAAATTTGCCTCTCAGGAGAGGTGTTGTTTTCCTTCTCTTTCTACTATCTCTAAGCTCTCTGGGTATTCTAAAAGTACAGTAGTGAGAGCTATAAAACGGCTTTGTCATTTGGGCTACCTCAGGAAAGAAAGGAGAAAGGATGAGGTAAGAGGAAATATCTCTACCTTTTATACTCTCACCTTGCCAGAAGATACTTCCTTACCCAATGCCCCCCTGCCGGAAGAAGCTTCTGAAGAATCTACCCCGGAAGAGGAAGAACTTCTTTTTGACTCTACCCCTTGTCTCAATGACACCAGCCCTTGTATCAATGAGACAAGCCCTTGTCTTATGATGACACAACCCTTGTATCATGATGACACTACCCTTGTGTCACCAGTAGACCATAACGATATATATTATAACTATATCCAGTTAACGAGAGATAATAAATATATTACTTACGTCCGGAGGGATTCTCCGGAAGCAAAAAGAGAAATAGTAACTCATCTCTATCACCAACTCAAAGATTTAGGAATCTCTAAATCTCCTTCCTGGTTTGGTAAACAAATGAAAATAGCTGAGAATCTTCTTTCTCGTTATCCTCCCGATACCATATTTTCAGTAATAGATTTTGCTTTTCAGGATTCTTTCTGGAAAACCTCTTTTGATGGTTTAGAGAAAATGGAGAAAGTATTACAGAAAATGAAAGGAGAAAAAAGTGACAGAAAGCTCAGCGATGAAGAATATTATTATGGATGTGAACCCCGGGGATGCCGAATCCTACGATAATA